>CAXUCQ010000006.1:0-25122 GCA_964249295.1 uncultured Armatimonadales bacterium
CCTACGACACCGCCGACGAGTTCATCGCCGACCTCGCCCTCGTCGAGCGCAGCCTGCTCGCCAACGGCGGCGGCTACGCCGCCCGCCGCGCCGTCGGCCCGCTGCTCGCCCAGGCGCGACTGTTCGGCTTTTACCTCGCGCGCCTGGACATCCGCGAACACAAGGACAAGTATCTGGGCGCGCTCGCCGCCGTCCTCAAAGACCAAGGCATCGACTGGGGCGCGCTGGACGAGGCCGCCAAAGTGACGCTCCTGGAGCGCGAAATCGCCGGCACGCGCCCTCTCGTCCCCGCCGAACTCGCCTTCGACGACGAGACCGACAAGACGCTGGGCCTGTTCCGCCTGGTCCGCGCTCGGCAGGACGAACTCGGCCCCGACGCCTTCGGCTCGTTTATCCTGTCCATGGCCTCCGACGTGTCCGACGTCCTGGCCGTGCTGCTGCTCGCCAAGGAAGCCGGACTTTTGCGCCACAAACCCGACGGCTTGGACAGCCGCGTGGACGTGGTTCCCCTGTTCGAGACCATCGAGGACTTGGAAAACGCGCCGCACATCTTGGACACGCTGCTTTCCAACCCCGTCTACCGCGCCAACGTCCAGGCGCGCGGGGGGCAGCAGGAAGTCATGGTCGGCTACTCCGACAGCAACAAGGACGGCGGCTACGTTTCGGCCAACTGGAAGCTGTATGTCGCGCAGTCCGCCCTCGCGGACGTCGCCAAACGCCACAACGTCGCCCTGCGCCTGTTCCACGGGCGCGGCGGCGCGGTCGGGCGCGGCGGCGGCCCCGCCGGGAAGGCCATCCTTGCCCAGCCGCCGGGCAGCGTCCGGGGCAGAATCAAGATCACCGAGCAGGGGGAAGTCATCGCCGCGCGCTACTTCGACGAGGAGATCGCCGAGCGCAACCTGGAACAGATGGTCCACGCCGTCCTGCTCGCCAGCGCCGAAGGCCGCAACGAGACTCTGCACCTCCATGACGAATGGGCCGCCGTTTTGGACGCGCTTTCCGCCGACGCCATGGCCGCTTACCGGGGGCTTGTCTACGACGACCCCGAGTTCGTGACGTTTTTCCACGAAAGCACGCCCGTCAGCGAGTTTTCACAGCTCAACATCGGGTCGCGCCCGCCCAAACGCACCGCGTCCGACCGCATTCAGGACCTGCGCGCCATCCCCTGGGTGTTCAGTTGGATGCAGTCGCGCTTCACCCTGCCCGGATGGTACGGCATCGGCACGGCCCTGGAGAAGAACGCCGACGCCGCGCCCGAGAATCTGGCCCGTTTGCAGCGGATGTACCAAGAATGGCCGTTCTTCGCCACCACCATCGACAACGCCCAGATGTCTTTGTCGAAAGCCGACATGGGAATCGCCGCCCGCTACGCCGCTTTGGTCAGAAACGCCGATGTTCGAGAGCGCATCTTCGGCACCATCAAGGCCGAACACGAACGCAGCGTCCGAATGGTCTGCGCCGTGACCGGCCAGGACGCGCTGTTGGACAACGCCCCCGTGCTGCAGAAGTCCATTCGGCTCAGAAACCCCTACGTTGACCCGCTCAGCTATTTGCAAGTGGAGCTGTTGAAGCGTTTGCGCGCCCTGCCGCCCACCGATGACGCGAGCGGCGTCGTGGACGAGACCTTGCGCGCCCGCCGGCGCGACCTGCGCGCCGCCGTCCTGCTCTCCATCAACGGCGTCGCGGCGGGCATGAAGAACACCGGGTAGGTTCGCGCCAGCGACGGCTCACAAACGCCGCAGCAGCTCGGCCTTTTTGTCGGCGAACTCTTCGGCGGTCAGAATCCCCCTGTCTTTCAACGCGGCCAGTCGCTCGATGGTGCCGAGGATGTCGTCGTGCGAGCCGACTGTCACGGAAACGGGCGCGGCTTCTTCGCGGGCGGTGGCATTCCCGGCGTCCGCTGCGGCGTCGCGGGGTTCGCCGTCCACCAGGGGCAGGTCGGACAGATGCAGGACACCCCCCGGCGTGATGAACGACAGTGTGGTCTCGTCGCCGCCCTGCTGCGACAGGCCGCTGATGGAATGCCCGCGCGTGTCGTAGACAGAAACATGGCCTTTGACCTCGACGGCCAGCCGGTGCGCGTCGGGGAACAGCGCGTAGCTGATTTTGTTCTGCGATCCGGCGGCGGCGGGCGAGCCGAGCGCGAAGGGCCACCAGTGTCCCACGCTGCGCGAAGCGTCGGGGATGTATAAACTCGCGGATTCGGCGTCATCGGGCGCGGCGTGGAGCCGGGCGGCGATGGCGCTGCACAGAGCGTCGATCTTGGACTTGAGGGCGTGGTCGTTCATGGACCCGGCCATGACCATGCCGCCGGACATCCACTGGCAATGCCCGCCGAAGTCGGGGTGCGAGAACTGCGCCGCGCGCCCGTTGCCGCGGATGACGGCCTGCATCACCGTCGCGACGGCGTCCGCGCTGACGCCGTAAGTCGCGGCCAGTTCGCTGACGAGCGATTGGCCCTGGGGCGTGAGGTTGAGCATGGGGAATCCTCCGGGGACGGCCTAGAAACCGTCGTCCTCGTCCACAAGCCCTTCCTCGGTGCCGACTTTGTGGATGTAAACGGGGACGTAGCCGAACGTCCGGTAGAAGCGCAGCGCGAGTTCGCCCTCGTCGGGGTCGGCGTCGACGATGTCGCCCCGGTACACGGCCACGTACTGCCCGTAATACTCGTCAACGAGCTGCTGCCCCATCTGATTGAACGCGGAAACTTCCTTCCAGAACGGCGCGTCTTCCAGGTCCTCGCGGCCCAGCGGCCCGGCGGGCATGACGACCTGCTCGGCGGCTTCATCTTCAGGCGCATCGGCGCGGGGCGGCGACTCGTCGGCGCTCGGCATCGGGACTTCCCTCCGCGCCGATTATAACAAAACCGCGCCCGGCTGTCAACCGACAAGACAGGAGACACGGCTTGCGTTGTTTTACAAGCCACCGGCGAAGGATGTCGCCTCATCGGTGTAGGTGTGAAAGGGGTTTTTGAGTTCCAGGTGCAGGCGCTTGTTGATGTAGACCAGGTCCCAGTCGATGACGTAGTCGCGCGAGCCGTTCTGCAGGAGTTTGTTGACGACGATGCCCCGGCCGTGGGCGCGGGTGTTGGCGGGGGCGACGGTCGTGGCCTCGTAGATGCGGCGGTCCGTGGTGGCGCGGACGATCTCGCCGGCTTGTTCCAGCCCGTAGTAGAGGCTGGTCTCGGGGTTGACGTTGTGGTACTCTAAATCGAGCGAGTGCAGGATGTCGTCGCCCCACTTGACCTTGTAGTCCTCGGCCTCCATGAAGTCTTCCATCAGTTTGCGCTTGGCGACCCAGTCCAACCTGTCGGCCAAAAGATAAGGGTCCTTCTCCAAGGTGTCCAAACACTTCTCCCACTCGCCGAGGACGTAATCCGTTTGGGCGTCGCGGCCCGTGTAGCGCTCCTGGGCGGCGGCGAGGTACAGGCGCTGCAGGTCGACGGCGCCGATGGAGTCGCCGTTCTTGCGGCGAATCTTCCACTTCCAGGACTGGTCGCGCGAGATGGCCTTGAGGGCCTCCAAGGGGTCGCGCAGTTCCACGTCTTTGAGCAGGATGCCGTCTTCGATGAGGTCCAAAACGATGCTGGTCGTGCCGACCTTCATCAGCGTGGCGTACTCGCTCATGTTGCACTCGCCGAACAAGATATGCAGGCGGTGCAGATTGGAATAATTGTAGTAGGAATCCCACTTCGGGTTGATGATGGCGCGGTTGAAGCGGACACGGCTCGAGATCGTCTTGACGATGTGATCGGCGCGCTGGGACAACTGGAAGTCAACGGTGGGATCGTTCTCGACGCCGTAGAAGTTGCCGACCCACTGGTAGTCAACTTCATAGTCCGAGATGGTCATGATGTTGTTTTTGAGGCTTTTATAGTTGAGCCGGTGGCCGCCGACGCGCCCGACCCCGGCGAAGATCTGCCGCGTGACCAGAAACGGCAGCAGGTAGGACAGGGCTTCCAGGAAAAAGCGGTCGTCGATGGCGACGAGGTAATTCTCGTGACACCCGAACGTGTGACCGCCGAAGTGATCGACGGAGTTGGAGTGGAACGAGACTTTGTCTTGAAGGTCCAATTCACGGATCAGGCGCTGCAGGATAACGCGCCCGGCCTTGTCATACGCGACGGCATCGACGAAGTCGGTACACTCGGGCGTGGCGTACTCCATGTGCGAGCCGACGGCGTCGATGTAGAGCCTGCCGCCCGAACGGAGGAAGCCGCCGCACCGCGCAGGTTCAAAAGCGTAGTCGCGGGCGTGCAGATCGATGAGGCCGACCTTGTCTTTGTAGAAGGCATGGTCCTTGATCTGCTCGACGACCATTTCCGCCGTGCCGACGGAGTCGTCGTTGACAAGGCAGCCGAACTCGGTCTCGATGCCGAAGATGCGTTTGTCCATGGTGCGTTCCTAGAAGGGGAGGTAGGTCCCTACCGATACTTGGCGGCGGTCTCGGAAAGCTCGGCGTCGGAGAGCAGACGGAACCGACTTTCGCGCGTCGTGGCGCGCTCCAGCACGCCCGCCTCGACGGTCAGGCCTTTGGCGAGATGGTCGGTGATGAACGAGGACACGTCTTTGGCGCCCTCGCCGTCGGTGGAATAGTCGGCGTCGGCGCGGTCCTCGGATTCGAGATGTTTCATGCCGACGCCCCAGGCGTACAGGGCGGCATTGAGGGCGGCGTCGAGCGACAATGTGCCGCTTTCGGTCTCGGTCTTGAGATGCTCGCGCATCCGGTCCTCGGCGTAAGCCGTTCCCGCGACGACGGCCATGCCGGGCGTGGTGCTGAACTCGCCGTCGTAGGCGAGGGTCATCAGTTGGTCGCGATCCTCTGTTTTGCCGAGTTCGGCGAAGATGCCCTTGAAGACGATGGGCTGGGCGAACGGATCGCTGTAGACTTTCTTGATGGCGGGCGAGATGCGCATGCCGACGAGCCGCTGGATGCTGACGTCGTCGGGCGAGCGCTGGAAGCCTTCGGCGTGGGCGACATCGACGGCGGCGACGCGGATCTGCTCGACGTCGCTCTGGCTGCCGATGGCGCTGAACATGAGTTTGTCGTAGACCTCATAGACCTTGCGCTGCGTCTGCCGCACGGACAGCAGCAGCAGGCCGCCGTCGTAGGTAAGGGCGACGACGGGGCTGCCGTCTTTGAGGCGGTCTTCGATGTATTCGTTTCTCTGCTGGATACTCTCGTTCCAGTCGTAGGGACTGTAGGAAGGCAACGGTTGATACTCCAAACTGTGGCGTCCGTATGGGACGCCGAAGGGCGCATTGCCATGCGCCCCTACATGGGGCAGGTCTTAGGACCGACCCAAAGCTCTTTTGATCTCGGCCTCGGTGAAATCCTTGATGCCGTCGGCGGTGATGTACTTGGCGGCGGGCAGAAACTTGGCGGAGCCGCCCGTCGCGGTGTCTAGGTCAGCGGCGATGTCAAGAAGCGTCAGGGTCTCGCGCAGGGCGGTGTCGCGGTCCATGTCGCGGAACGGGCCTTTGGTCTTCAGGATGTACTCGAACGCGCCTTTGATGGGGGCCGAGCCGCTGCCGGCGGCGCCGTACTCGGCGGTCTCGAACTGGCCGCCCAGAACGTCGTAGAAATAGATGCGCCCCTGGCCGAGTTCGCGGTCGAAGTTGCTCAGGACGGGGATGAAGGCGCCGATGCCGTTCAGGGCCGCCGGGACGTTGTTGGCGATGACGCGCTGCAGCTCCATGAGTTTGCCCTCCTGGGACATGGGCTGGAGTTGCGAGCGCTCGAAATACTTGAACGTGTGGCGCAGGTAGCGCACGACCTCGACGCTTTTGGCGAACGAGCCGGAGATCGAGATGAGCGTGTAGTCGTCCAGGGCCAGGACTTTTTCGGCCTGGTCGTACATGACGGAATAGCCCGCCGTCGCGCGCCGGTCGGCGACGTTGATGATGCCGTCCTGATACTTGACGGCGATCACGGTCGTGCCGTGCGTGTCGACGTCACGCGCGCCGGGGACGGCGGGGACGGGCGTCGGCAGGGGCAGACGGTCGTTCGTCGCCATGTCTCGGGCGATCAGGTCGGCGAAGCCGCCATGGGTTTCTCTGGGAAAGTTCAACATCTGTGATTCTACTTCGGGAGTTCGTTTTCGCAAAAAAAGAAGCGCGGGAAGTTCTGAGGGCGCATTGCGATGCGCCCCTACGCAGGGACCATTCCCCTGGACAGGCCGTTCCGAAGAGGCCTTTCTGGTGTAGGGGCGCATCGCAATGCGCCCTCTTGTCAGGACGCGGCGACGGTCTACTGGCCGCTGCGCTGGCGGTACTTGCGGGCCTGGTCGGGGTCCACGCGCTTCATGCGCTTGAGCAGGTCGCTGCGGTCGGGGCGCTGCACGTCGGGCTTGCTGGGGCCGGTCTCGTCGCCCTCCTTGCGGAGCGGGTCGGCGGGTCCGGCGGGGCGTGTGGCGCGGTCATCATCCAGTGTCGGCATCGGTCTTCCTCCTCGGTTGGTGTCGGTGACGGTCGATTCTTTGCTCCAGGACTGAAGTCCTGGGGCAGCAGTTCGTTTTTGCAGTTTTCCTATTTGCCGCCTTCGGGGAAGGCGCGCAGCAGGTCTGGGAGCGTCGTCGCGGTCGATAATCGGGCCAGGACGGGCGCGACGGTTTCGGGCGTCAAATAGTTGTCCAGATCGGCCAGCCAGGATTCCGACTCGGTCCGCAGGATGACCTTGTTCCAGCCCAACGCGCCGATGTCCCCGGCGAAGCGGTCCACGAGAGCGCCCCGGATGGCGGCGCGTGTCGCGGCGGGCGGCTGAGTCCGCGCGGCTTCGACGGCGTCATCCGTCGTCAGGCGCAGCATCTCGCCGGCCTGTTCCAGCGCGTAGTACAGGCCCTCGTCGGGATCGACATTGCTGTAGGCCAGGTCGAACGACGGCAGGGTCTCGTCGTCCCAGCCGACGCCTTCGGACTCGACATAATCGGCGAGCAGGGCGCGCTTGGCGACCCAGTCGAGCCGATCGCCCAATGTCAGCGGGTTGCGCTCCAGTGTGTCGAGCGTTGCTTCCCACTCTTTCAGGACCCAGTCGGTGTCCGCGCCGCGCCCGGCCAAGTGCTGCTTGGCCCCGGCGAGGTAAACGCGCTGGACATCGACGGCGGGCATCCGGACCTGACCTTCGGACTCGATCAGCCACTTGTACGACGGGTCGCGGCTGATGTCCTTGATCGCCTGAACCGGGTTCTTGAGCTTGACGGCGGGCCGCCAGCCCTGCTCCAAGAGCGACGTGACCAGATACGTCGTGCCGATCTTCAGCGCCGTCGCGTACTCGGACATGTTGGCGTCGCCGCAGATGACATGGAGGCGGCGCCAATGGCGCGGGTCGGCGTGGGGTTCGTCGCGCGTGTTGACGAGGGGCCGCCGGTGCAGCGTGTCCACGCTGGCTTCCTCGGTAAAGAAGTCGGCGCGCTGCGACAATTGGTACACGCCTTTGTCGCCGTTCGGCTCGACGCCCATCTTGCCCGCGCCGGCGTACAGGATGCGCGTGGCGAAGAACGGCAGCAGCCCGGACATCAGTTCCCCGAACGGCACATCCCGACGCACGAGATAGTTCTCGTGGGTGCCGTAGGACGAGCCGTGGAAGTCCGTGTTGTTCTTGAAGATCTGGACGCGGCCCACGCCGGCCTGCTCCATGCGCGCCTGGGCGGCCTCCCAGACGATGCGCTCGCCGGCCTTGTCGTGCGTGACCAGGTCGAGCAGCGAGCCGCACTCGGGCGTCGAATACTCCGGGTGGCCGTGGTCGTTGTACAATCGCGCCCCGTTGACCAGGACGCGGTCGGCGCGCTCCTCCTCAACCGGCAGCGGCTTCTGGCCGGGCGCGTCGAACTGGGCGTCATCGGGGTCCTGGGTCAGCTTGTCTACGTGGAAGCCGCGCATGTCGTTGCGCGGGTCTTCGCCCCGGTAGTGCCAGGGGCAGGCGATCTTGCCGGGGTAGGCGCGGACGACGGCACGCGCCTCGGCGACCAGGTCTCCGGCGCCTTTGCCCTCGACGGCGATCCCGTATTCAGTTTCCGTGCCGAACAGCGGCAAATGCGTGGTCTCCTGAGAGGGCCTCTCTTCCTTGCTTCACCCTGTCTTCCCTAAAGGGGGGACAGGGTGAAGCAAGGAAGAGAGGCCTCCTATTCCTATATCACGTTCCGGCGCGTGACCTGGGTGCCGCCCTTTTTGGGCTTGATCGGGTTCAGGCGGACGACGTTCTCCGGCTCGTAGTCGAGCAGCTTGAGCCAGTCTTCCAGGTTGTCCGTCTTCGGGAAGATCTCGTTCTCCTTGTACTCGGTGCGGACGGCCCGCTCCATGTCTTCCCACGAAACGCCTTCCTTGGTGCTCTTGACGTCGATGGAGCGCTTGATGGCGTAGTCCTTGGCGCGCTCGACGACGGAAGTCAGCAGGGCGCCCGACACCAGGTCCTTCCAATACAGCGTGTCCACCGAGCCGTTGCGGAGATAAACTTCCAGGAACTCGGTCTCGTGCGTCTTAGAGAAGATCAGGTCGGCGGTCTTGTCCACGAGGAACTGGCGGGCTTTCTCGTTGCTGCCCTGTTCGTCTTCCAAGCGGTAGTCCAGCGGCAGCGTGGGCGACAGGTAGATGGCGAGAATGTCCTTGGTGCTCTGGTAGTCCGGGCGGACGACCTTGACCTTGCGGTCGATGCGCTCCGGGCGCAGAATGGCCGGGTCGATGTAGTCCGGGCGGTTCGAGGTCAGCATGACCACGACGTTTTCCAGCGACACCAGTCCGTCCATCTCGGCGCAGAACTGCGGCACGACGGTGTTGGAGATGTTCGTGAAGCGGCCCGACGAGCGGGTGCGCAGGATGCTCTCGGCCTCGTCGATGAAGATGAAGACCAGGTAGCCCTCGGCGGCCTTTTCGCGGGCGGTGGAGAAGATCTCACGCACCTGTCGCTCGGATTCGCCGAGCCACATGTTGAGAATCTTCGGGCCGTTGATGTACATGAAGTACTCTTTGACGTCCCGCTTGGTGCGCGTCTTGTATTCCTGGGTGATGTTGTAGGCCGTGGCCTTGCCGATCAGCGTCTTGCCGCAGCCGGGAGGCCCGTACAGCAGAATGCCCTTGAGCGGCTTTTTGCCGAAGCGCTCGTACAGTTCGGGGTACAACAGGGGCAGCTCGATGGCGTCCTTGATGACGCCGATGGCCTCCTGCTGGCCGCCGACCTTGTCCCACGGAATCTCGGTCACTTGATCCAGGAAGAAGTCCTGGTTTTCTTTGGCGGCGAAGGTCTCGAGGGCGACCCGGAAGTTCGGCTCCATGCGGACTTCGCTGCCGGTCTTGATCTTGGCGTCCTTCAATGCCTCGCCGCGCATGACGACGCGGGTGTTCAGGCCCTGCATGTCGCCGCCGATGCGCAGGCGGCCGTCGTCGAGCGCCTCGGTGACTTTGACGACCTGGCCGTTCTGGGCCGGGCCGATGTCGCCGACGACGGCATACGAGTCGTTGACCTTGACGCGCGTGCCGGGCAGCAGCGTGTCGACTTCGACGTTGGGATCGACGTTGGTGTAGAAGTCGTTGTCGCCCATGGCGATGTTGGCCGTGCCGTCGTCGTTCTTGGACAGAAAGACGGCGATGCGGTTCGCGGGCTGGGTCAGCTTGGTGTAGGCCTCGTCGTACTTCTGGATCAGCTCCTGGGCCTCGGAGAACTGCTGCTCGTCGACCTGCAACTGGTGGCGCAGCAGGAGCAGGTACTGATAGTTGGCGTCCAGCGGGTCGGTGCTTTCTAAGATCTCATCCAGCACGCTGACGGCGCGGACGCTCGTCTCCTGGCTGCGCGGGACGCCGTCACCCTTGCGATTGTCGCCGCCGCGCGCGTTCTCGTCCCGACGGCGGTTCTCTTTACGTTCTCGGTCGCTCGCCATCCGTGCTTCCCTCTTGTTCTAAGTCTGTGTCTGTGTCGGCCTCGCGCGGTCTGCGCCGGGGGGCCTTGGGCGTATGTTGTTGTCCGGTTTCTTCCGTCTTATTGTACCCGGATTGGGCCGATTTGCCGTGGGCGGCGGGGGCGAAGTCGCCGCCGGTCAGCAGGGCGACCATCCGGGCCGTGTTGCCCTTCTCGAAGGCGTCCACCCACTGCGCGATGATCGCCTGGGCGCCGGCATCGGCGGTCGCCAGGTCGCGGACGTCGGCGGGGTCGCCGCCGTGCGGGTGCTTCGCCAGCGTCTGCCGGGCGCGGGCCAGCGCGTTCTTGACGGCGGGGACCGTGGTCTCGAGAATCCGGGCCGTCTCCTCGGCGCTCCAGCCGAGCACGTCGCGCAGGACCAGGGCGGCGCGCTGCCTGGGGGGCAGGCTCTGGACCAGGGCGACGAAGCCCAGCCGCAGGTCTTCGCGGTCCTGGCCCGCCGCTTCCGCCGTTTCCAGTGTGGCCGGCGCGTGGGCCTCGTCCAACCCTTCCAGCGACTCCCAGGCCGGCGGGCGGCGCTGGACGTGGTTGAGGCACAGGTTGTGCGCGATCCGGTACAGCCAGGCGCGCGGCGTGGCGCGGCCCTCGAAGCGGTCCAGCGCCCTGAACGCGCGCAGGACCGCCTCCTGGGCCAAGTCTTCCGCTTCCGACAGGCTGCCGGTCAACTTGTAGCAGTAGGCGACCAGTTCCCGGCGGTACGGCTCCATCAGGCGGCTGAACGCCCGGCGGTCGCCGCCGCGGGCGCGCGTCAGCGTGGCCGTCTGGGCCGTCTCGGGGGTTGTCGAGCGGCTGCGGGTCTCGGTTGTCGTCGTCACGAGTTCCGTCCTGGCTAAGTACGATCTCTTATCGACACGGGATACTCTTCAAACGACTCTCGGCGCCCGTGAAGTTCCCTGTATAGACTGTGACACGCGCCGCGCGCCAAAAGAACCGGCGTTCCTGAAAATGTTTTTGCAGGACAATGGCACGGCCCCGCCGAATGGCACACGGTGACATTATAGCGTCCGTTCCACAGTTCCGTGACGGCAGTTTCGGTCGAAAGGGGCAAAATTCATGATTCGTCTTTACGGCAAAGCGACGGTCTCGACGTGGCGGCCCATCGCCGCGGGCGGCGGGTCCGAGATGCGCTCGTCCCAGCGCGAGAGCGACGACGTGACGGTGCTGGACCAGATGGTCATCTTGCAGCACCACGACGGGTTCTGGGAGACCTACCCGCTCATCAACTGCTCGATCATCTGGCAGGGCAAGCCGACGGTGACCCTGCTGACCGAGGAGGACAACGAGACGATCCTGCCGATCTCGGGCCGCGACCACACCATGGCCGACGACCTGGCCCGGAACCGGTTCGGCCACCGCGGCCCGACTCGCCCCATGGAGACGAGCGACGCCGCCATCGACGGGGCCGAGGTCAAGCCGGGCGCGTTCCCGACGGAAAGAACGTATGACTGACGAAACGCCCTACGTCGATCAGAACAGCCTGATCCAGTACATCCGCGCGGCGCTCGATCTGGAGGGCGAGGCCGTCCCCAGCTCGCTGATCGAGCGCGTTCTCGACCTGGAGATGGAGTATCTGCAGCACCAGGGCATCGCCGAACAGGTCGTGGACGATCCCCGGCCTGAGTAGAACAACGCTCGGGGCAGATGCCGGGACCCGCGGGTTGTGGGGACGCGAATCATGTGGGCGCGGGTTGAAAACCCACGTCTGGGCGGCCTGCGGCCAAGCACCCTCCGGGTGCAAGACGAGAGGACGTGTAGGGGCAGGCCCCCCTGCGTCCGAAGGACGCTTGGCGGCGAAGCCGTCGCCCAGGCGCGGGTTTTCAACCCGCGCCCCCGCAACCCGTCCGCCCACCAAGATCAGGACCGACGCCACTGGGCGACCTGCTGCTGGTGGTAGCCGTCGTGGACGCCGATCAGCAGAAGCTGCTGCTCCATCGTGATCGGCCCGATCTCGGTGTGGTTCGCCGCGCGCGCCCACTGGTCCGGCGTCAGCGACCGTATCAATGCCAGCAGTTCACGCCGCCCCTCCCGGAAGCGCCGCGCCTGTGCGCGCCAGTCGCTGTGCGCGTAGTCGTGGTCGATGGCCCATTGGCCTTCGTCGTAGCCCTGCAAGGTCGCGTCGTCCCCGTCGCGCGTCTGGAGCAGACGCCCCCGGAACACGCCCTCCCAGTCGGCGAGATGTGCCACCGCTTCGCGCACGGTGAACCGCTCCGGGTCGGGCCGCCGGTCGGCCTCCTCCTCGGTCATCCCCTGCAAGAGTGCGTCGAACACGTCCGGCGCCCCTTCCAGCGCGATCAGCAGGTAGTTCTCCACTTTCTTCGGCAGCATCGCACATCCCCCTCATTGAGCAGCGGCATTTCTGCTATTGTACCTGACCCGAAAGTGCGTTATAATGGCGAGACGATCGCTGGATGGAAAGGTTCGGTAAGATGAGCAGTGTCACAACGGCGGCCAACACAATATCGGGGCGAGTGTCGAAAGGCAACCTCAGCAGAGACTTGTTCTTCATCGCCTATGCGGCGTTCATCACGACGCTGGCTCAGGACAAGGTCCTCGGGAACCTGCCGATCCGGCTCTGGCTGAAGAACCATCTCCACGCCAACGTCGCGGAGGTCTCCGCGTTCTCCTTCTGGGCGGGCCTGGCATGGTACCTCAAGCCGCTGTTCGGGCTGATGATCGACGCTTTCCCGCTCTTCGGCACACGGCGCCGCTGGTACATGATTATCAGCTCCGTGCTCGCCGCCGGGGCGTGGGGCGTGGTGAGTCTGGGCCAAGCGCGCTACGGGACGTTCCTGCTCGGCTCGATCCTGCTGGGCGTTTTCATGGTGGTCGCCAGCACGATCATGGGCGCTCTGCTCGTCGAGACCGGACAGCGCTATGGGGCGACCGGGCGCGTCAGCGCCGTGCGCGAGGTGGTGCAGAACGGCTGCTACATCGCAACGGGCTATACGGGCGGCCTCCTCGCCGAGCGCGCTTTCGGCGTGACGGCAGGGGTCGGGGCCGGGCTGCTGCTCACGCTCGCCGCCGTCGCCTACGTGTTCCTGCCGGAGAAGCCCGTCGCCCAGCGCGACATGGAGGTCTGGGCGCGGGCCAAGCGCCAGCTCAGCCTTGTCTTCGCGTCTCGGACCCTGTGGGCGGCGGCGGGCCTGATCGTGTTGTTCTTTTTCTCCCCCGGCTTCACAGACCCGCTCTTGTTCCGGCAACAGGACTTGCTGCACTTCAATGACAGATTCATCGGCGTTCTGACCACGGTCGACGGCATCGCACTCGTCGTCGGGGGCGCTCTTTACGGGCTGATCTGCCGCCGCTTCGAGCTGCGCACGCTTCTGTTCGCGGGCATCGTCTGCTACGGGTCGGCGGCCCTCCTCTACCTCAATTATCATCCCACACACCGGGGGGCGATTGACATCGAGATCGCGGCTCAGTTCCTGCAAGGGGTCAGCGTGCTGCCCTTGTTCGACCTGGCGACGCGGGCGACCCCGCGCGGGGGCGAGGGCATGGGCTACGCGCTCATGATGAGCGCACGGAACCTGGCACTGTTCGGCGCCAACTGGGTCGGCTCCAAGTTGATCGTCGCGCACGTTCCCTGGGACGCATTGGTGTGGCTGAATGCCGGCACGACGTTTGTCTGCCTCATCGCCGTCCCGTTCCTGCCCAGCATCCTGATGCGCCGCCGGGATGGAGACGACCTGAGCGACCCGCGCGCCACCGGGGAGCAGATCAGTTCCATCGAGCCAGGCCCGCACGCTCCGTAGGCACTGCCCTCGGTCATTTGCGGCCTGCCCGCAGTCCGGCGGGGACGACGGCGCGGGCGAGGAGGTCGAAGCCGCCTTGCACGAGCAGGGCCAGCAGGGCGGCGGGGATGGCGCCGGACAGCAGGGTCGGGGTGTCGTAGGTCTCCAGGCCCGAGTTGATGCGCTCGCCGTAGCCGCCCGCGCCGATGAAGGCCGCGATGGTGGCCGTGCCGACGTTGATGACGGCGGAGGTCTGGATGCCCGCCAGGATGGAGCGGGACGCCAGCGGCAGCTCGATCAGCCGCAGACGCGCCCCGGACGGCAGGCCCAATGCCAGGGCCGATTCGCGCAGGCTGGGCGCGATGTCGGTCAGGCCCGTGTACGTGTTGCGGACGATGGGCAGCAGGGCGTACAGAAACAGGGCCGCGATGGTCGGCGGAGCGCCCAGGCGCAGAACGGGGACGAAAAAGACGAGCAGGGCGAGCGAGGGAATCGTCTGAATCAGGCCGACGACGCTCAGGATCGGCCCGGCGGCGCGGCGCGAGCGGGCGGCCCAGATGCCGAGCGGCACGGCGACCAGGATGCTCAGCGCGAGCGAGACGAAGACCAGGGCCAGGTGCTGGCCCGTCAAACGCCAGAAATCACCGCCGAACGTCAGCGCCCAGAGATTGCGCCGGCCCCCCGTCGCCACGGCCCTGCCGATGCCCAGGTTTTGCGCCAGGAAGTTGGACGCGATCACGGACGGCGCCAGGTGCTGCGCGCTCGCCTGCGCGTTGAGGGCGATCATCCGGGCGTCGCCGATCCGGCCCTGCAGGCGGCTGAGCGCGGCCCAGGTGCGCGGCAGCCGCGTCGGCAGATCGGCCCGGTAGAACAGCACGGCGCTGTAATCGGGGAAGAAGCGCCGGTCGTCGGCCAGCACGCGCAACCCGAACTTCTGGATCTCGGCGTCCGTGGTGTAAACGTCCGCCACGTCCGTCTGCCCGGCAGCGAGCGCCTGATACGCCGCGCCGTGGTCAAAGCCCTGCGGCTCGGCGAAAGGCAGCCCATACGCCTGCTTGACCCCGTCCCAGCCGTCCGCGCGCTTCAAGAACTCCTGCGACAGTCCCAGACGCAGTCCGGGGTGCTTCGCCAGATCGGAGATCGTCCTGATGCCGAGTTTGCCCGCCTGGTCGGCCCGCATGGCCAGCCCGTAGCCGTCGTTGAAGCCGAGCGGGACGCCGACGGCCAGGCCCATCGGCTTCAACTGGGCGTTGAGCGTGTCGAGCGTGAACGCCCCCTTGTCCTTGAGCAGCTCCTGGGCGATCGTTCCCGTATACTCCGGGTACACGTCGATGCTGCCCTGCTTGAGCGCGTTGAAGACGATGCCGGTGTTGCCCAGGCCCTGCCTGTGGGTCGCCTGCGCCTCGCCCGTGTGATTGGCGATTTGGGTCAGCATCTCACCCAGAATCTCTGCCTCGGGGAAGCGCTTGGAGCCGACCGTGAGCGTGTTGTCGGCGACTGTGGGGACGCAGAGGCAAAAGAAGAACAAGGCCAGGCAGAACTTCATACGGCCTGCCCCTCGGGGACGGACGGCAGGGGCGAGCGCTGGGCGCGGATGAAGTCCGAGACGTAGCGCTCCGACGGGCGCTGGAGCAGGTCGTCGAGCGCGCCGGATTGGACGATCCGGCCGTCGCGCATCAGCACGATGACGTCGCCGAAGAAGGCCGCTTCGCCCATGTCGTGCGTGACCAGGACGACGGTCTTGCCGAGACGCGCGAAGATGTCCTTGAGCTGGGTCTGGAGTTCGCTGCGGGTGATCGGGTCGAGCGCGCCGAGCGGCTCGTCGAGCAGCAGCAGGGGCGGGTCGAGCATCAGGGCGCGCATCAGGCCCAGGCGCTGGCGCTGGCCGCCGGACAGGTCCGCCGGGAACCGGGACAGGGCCTCGCGGGGCAGTTGAACGAGTTGCGACAGTTCCCCCACGCGCGCTTCAGTCTCAGAGGCAGGCTTGCCGAGAAAGCGGGCGAGAAGCGTGACGTTGCGCTCGCCGGAGAGGTGCGGGAACAGGCCGCCGTCCTGGATGACATAGCCGATCTCGTGCCGGCGCGTTTCGACATTGGCGGGTGTCAGCTCCTGGTCGTTCACGATCACGCGGCCCGTGTCGGGCGGGATCAGGCCGACCAGCAGGCGCAGCAGCGTGGACTTGCCGCAGCCGCTGGGGCCGATCAGGACGGTGGTCCTGCCCGGCGCGAACGTCAGCGACGTCGGGGCGAGGGCGGCCTGCCGGCCATAGGTCTTGGACACGTTCTCGACGGCGATCATCCGCGCTCCTCACCAGCCGAGTGTGCCGGGGTCGCCCTTGAAGGGGCCGACGATGTCCGCCGTGATCCAGCCGCCGTAGAAGTCGCCGGGCTGCGCCCGGACCCGCTCGCCGTCGACGAAGCAGGCGTCCATGCGGCTGGGGTAGAACGCGACGTGGTCCTTGATCGCCGCGAACCCCGGCGTCGGGCTGGGGTAGTACCAGGCGGCGTCGGGCGCTTCTTTGTCGCCGACGCTGACGGTGTAGTACGCCGCCTCACCCTTCCATTCGCAGTACGAACTCCGGGCCGTTCGGGACAGATGCTCCTGCCGGATGTCCCCCAGCGGGATGTAGTACACGGGCGGGTGGCTCGTTTCCAGGACGCGCTTGGCGGCGCGGGTGTCGGCGACGGTCACGCCGCCAAAGACGATCTGGATGCGCTTGGGGCTGTCCTCCAGACGGGGCGGACGCGGGTAGTCCCAGACGGACTCCTGTCCGGGTCCGGGGGCGATGCGCGCGGGGGTCATGGGCGGCCTCTTTCTAAAACGCCATTATACCGAAGCCGACGCCGGTTGACAACCTCACCACGCGCGCCGCTGCTCCAGCCGCGTCAGCGCCTCCTGGGCCGCCTCCCGGATGTCCGGGTCGGCGTCACCACTCAGCGCGCGCAGCGGCTCGACGGCGCACCGGTCGCCGAGCTTGCCCAGTGCCCACGCGGCGGCCCCGCGCACGGGCGGCATGGCGTCTCCGAGGATGGGCAGCAGGGCGGCCACGGCGTTGGGACTGCCGATCTGGCCGAGCGCGACGGCGGCGGCCCCGCGCACGGACCAGTCCGGGTCGCCCAACCCCTCGACGAGCGGGGAGACCGCGCGGGCGTCGCCGAGTTCGCCCAGCGCCAGGGCCGCGCTCGTCCGCACGGCGGCGGCGGGGTCACGGAGCGTCTCCGTCAGGTACTCGACGGCCCGCGCGTTGCCGAGTTCGCCCAGGGCTTCGGCGGCGTTGGCCCGTGTGTTCGTGTCCGGGCTGTTCAGCGCCCCCAGCAGCGGCCCGAACGCCTCCGCC
The DNA here is from genome assembly GCA_964249295.1 of uncultured Armatimonadales bacterium. GTDB lineage: Bacteria > Armatimonadota > Armatimonadia > Armatimonadales > Capsulimonadaceae > CAZZVX01. Next base: position 16,975 of record CAXUCQ010000006.1, read on the forward strand.
CCGAAGTTCATCAACTGGCCGATCGCCGCGTCGGCGTCTTCCTGAGCGAGAAGCGCCACGAGTTCATGGATACTGGGCATGAAGCACCAACACCGGCGGGGTTGCGACTGTTCCCTTGACAAAGGCTCTGTGGGGGCGTATAATAGCGGGTGTATGCGGGGTTAGTTTAGTGGCAAAACCGATGCCTTCCAAGCATCTGATGAGGGTTCGATTCCCTTACCCCGCTCTGTCCGCTCCAAAGTTCGACACAGTGTGGGTCTGTAGCTCAGTGGAACGAGAGCAGCGAGCTTCTACCTCGCGTGTCGGGGGTTCGATTCCCTCCAGGCCCGCCAATTCCCCTTACTATCATTCGCACCTTTTTCTGCTATGTTTTTTGCTATAATTGAGCAGAGGTGCGAATCCATGTCTCATCATACAAAAGACAAAGGCGATCTTGCCTGCGCTATTGCAATTGCAGACCTTTCCCGCAAGGGCTACTCCGTCTTCAGCCCGGTCGCCTGTGAACACCTTCCTTTTGATCTCATCGCCTACAAAGACGGCAAGTGCCATCGGATTCAGTGCAAGTATTCCGCTGATGGCTTTGTGAAGAGGACGACCAGTTGGGCGGATCGGTCAGGGAGTCACAGTCGGCAGTATCAGCCGGGGGATTTTGACTACTTCGCCGTCTACGTCCCTCATGCGGATAAAGTTGTGTATCCGGCGATCAGTTTTCGCGGCTGCACTATCAACTTCTCGCCCCCAAACACTTTCCTGCCGTTCTACTGGTATGAGGATTTCCTGGAATTCACCGATGAAGCGCAGAAGCGGACCTACCGCGAGGTCGGGGGCGCGGACGGCGGCAGCAAAACGGGTCTGCGGAACGGCGGCCCAAGAAAAGTAGCACGCCCGACGGTGGAAGAACTCCAAGAGATGCTGTGGACGCATCCCACCACTCATATCGCGCAGCAGTACGGAGTGACCGACAACGCCGTCGCAAAATGGGCGAAGACTTATGGAATTGCCAAGCCGCCCAGAGGCTATTGGGCAAAGCAAAAAAAGTCGGCAGACACCGCTAAAGGGTGATGATGTTTGCCAAGCCTTCGGCCCAATGTGCTAAAATGCGGGGGCAGCCGCCAACGCATGAAACCGTTCCTCACAGCCGTCTGGTCCGACCTGATCTTGGCGTCCTACCCCGTCCCCGACGACGTTCTGACGCCGTACCTGCGGCCGGGGCTGACACCCGACCGCTGGCACCAACAGCAGATGTCCTTTGTAGAGCAAACTCTGCCCTTCAGACGGAAGGAGCGGGCGACGGTCGAGAACTGCACGGCAGGTGGGCTGCCTACGCCGCACACAGAGCGTGACACAGAGTCACCCTGTCTAGCGAGGTTGGAGGCGAAGGATTTGACTGCCCTCAAATCACAGTGGGGTATAATGGACACAAGGGGGCGACCATGCCGCAGACAGACGTCGTTTTTTACCTTGAGGAAAGCGGCGCGTGTCCGGTCCGACAATGGCTGGCGGACCTGCGGAAGCGGCAGGCAAGGGCGTTCGCCAAGTGCGTCGCCCGCATCCACCGTCTCGCCGAGGCGGGACACGAACTGCGACGCCCCGAGGCCGACCTCCTGCGGGACGGCATTCACGAACTCCGCATCCGGGACGGCAACACGCACTACCGCATCCTGTACTTCTTCGACGGTCGCAGCCGGAACGTCTGCGTCCTGGCCCATGCCCTGACCAAAGAAGGCTCCGTCCCGCACGCCGACATTGAACGCGCCTTGGAGCGCAGGCAGAGGTTTGAGACCGATCCGGCGGCACACACGTTCCGGGAGGCATGAGCGATGGAAGAAACCACGAGCGCCGTTGAAATTTTGGATCGGCTGGTCGGCGACGACCCCGAGACGCGCGCCTTGATCGCCGAGGAACAACACAACCTCCGCATCGCGCGCCTCGTCTATGACGCGCGCACCACGGCAGGACTGACACAGCAGGAACTCGCGTCGCGTGCCGGCGCCGAGACGGCCGCTATTTTTGATTTAGAGGATGCCGATTACCGAGGCAACCCGTTCCCCCTGCTGGCCCGGATCGCGGCGGCGCTGAACCGGACGCTGGAGGTCCGTTTGGTCTCGCCGGAGCCGCCAGGGATGGGGGGAGAGGCCGATCCCCTTCCGGTCGCGGCCTGACGCCGGCGGTGGTCGTCCCGCAGAGTGTGCGGGCCTTTCTGCAGTCCATAGACGCGGGCTTTACTCCGGCGTTTCTGACTCTTTCGCCGTCTTCCCAAATCGTCTTCCAGCCCGCCGTTTGCCAAGTTTCTGTCGGATGTGCAGGAATGCGGGGGCAGCCGTCACCGCATGAAACCGTTCCTCACAGCCGTCTGGTCCGACCTGATTCTGGCGTCCTACCCCGTCCCCGACGACGTTCTGACGCCGTACCTGCGGCCGGGGCTGACACCCGACCGCTGGCAGGGGAGCGCGTGGTGCAGCCTGGTCGCGTTCGACTTCCGCCGAACGACCGTGCTGGGCGTCCCCATGCCGCCGGGGCTGGGGGTGCAGGAATTCCCGGAGTTCAACCTGCGCGTTTACGCGCGGGAGGGCGAGCGGCGCGGCGTCGTCTTTGTGCGGGAGCTGGTGCCGAGCGTCCTGCTGGCGGGGGCGGCATGGCTGACGTACAACGAGCCGTACCGCGCGACGCGCATGACCAGCCGCGTGACCCCCGTCGGCGACCTGCGGCGCGTCCGGCACGATTTCACATGGCAGGGACGGCCTCAGACCATTGCCGTCTCGGCGCGCGGCGCGGCCCAGGTTCCGGCGGAAGACACGTTCGCGCACTGGGTCAAGGAACAGTCCTGGGGCTTCGGGCGAGGGCGCGGCGGGGCGGCCATCCGCTACCACGTCCAGCACCCGACATGGCGGACATACCCGATTGAGGAATGCTGCATCCGGGTCGAGACGGGCCGCTTGTACGGGGCGCGGTGGCAGTTCCTGGAAACGCAAGCGCCGGACTCCGTCGTGCTGGCGGAAGGCTCCGCCGTGTCCATCGACCCTTTTCAGAAATAACCGAAGCGAGAACGAACCCATGCCGACCGATTTGGAGATCGCCCACAGCGTCACGACCCGCCCCCTGGTCGATGTCGCGGCGGATCTGGGCCTGACGCCCGACGACCTGGAGCCGTATGGCCGGGATAAGGCCAAGATCAGCGCCCCCACGCTCAGTCGCATCCTGGGCGACCCGGACGGGCGACGCGGGAAACTGGTCGTGGTGACGGCGATCACGCCGACACCGGCGGGCGAGGGCAAGACGACCGTGACCATCGGGCTGGCCCAGGCCCTGTGCCGGCTGGGGCGGCGCGGCATCGCGGCGGTGCGCGAGCCGTCCATGGGACCCGTCTTCGGCATGAAAGGCGGCGCGGCGGGCGGCGGGCGGGCGCAGGTGCTGCCCATGGAGGACATCAACCTGCACTTCACGGGGGACTTCCACGCGCTGACGTCGGCCAACAACCTGCTGGCGGCCTTAACGGACAACCATCTGGCGTCAGGCAACGCATTGGGGTTGGACGTGCGGGCGATCTCCCACCGCCGCTGCCTGGACACCAACGACCGCGCCCTGCGCGACGTCGTGGTCGGCCTGGGCGGGCGCTCCGGCGGCTACCCGCGCGAGACGGGTTTCCAGATCACCGTCGCCACCGAGGTCATGGCAATCCTGTGCCTGTCCGAGACATTGACGGAGTTGAAGGAGCGGCTGGGCAGGATCGTCGTCGGCCTGAACGGGCAGGGCGAACCCGTCACGGCGTCCGACCTGCAGGCCGCCGGGGCGATGGCGACCTTGCTGCGCGACGCCCTCAAGCCCAACTTGGTGCAGACATTAGAAGGCACGCCCGCGTTCGTCCACGGCGGCCCGTTCGCCAACATCGCCCACGGCTGTTCCAGCGTCGTCGGCACCAAACTCGCGCTGCGGCTCGGGGACATCGTCGTGACCGAGGCCGGCTTCGGGTCGGACTTGGGGTTCGAGAAGTTCTGCGACATCGTCGCCGCGCCACGCTCGCCCGACCTGGACCCGGACTGCGTCGTGCTGATCGCGACGGTCCGGGCGCTCAAGATGCACGGCGGCGTGTCTAAAAAGAACCTGGACGCCGAGAACGTCCGGGCCGTGACGCGCGGCCTGCCCAACCTCGACCGGCACGCGGCCAACGTCGGCCAGATCGGCGTGCCGTTCGTCGTCACGATCAACAGGTTCACGCAGGACAGCGGGGCCGAGATCGCCGCCGTCGTCGCGCACTGCCAGGGGCGCGGCTGGCGCGTGGCGGTCAACGACGTGTGGGGCGCGGGCGGCGCGGGCGGCCTGGAGCTGGGCGAGGCCGTCCTGGACGCAATGGAAACGCCGGGCCGGTTCCGGCCCATCTACGAGGCGTCCCAGACCATCGAAGAGAAGATTCGGACGGTCGCGGCGAGGGTGTACGGCGCGGACGGCGTGCAGTTCGGCCCCGAAGCGCAGAAACAGATGGCCTGGCTTGCGGCGCACGGCTTCGACCGGCTGCCGGTCTGCATCGCCAAGACGCAGTATTCGTTCACCGACGACGCCGCGCGGCGGGGGGCGCCGACCGGCTTCACGCTCACCGTGCGGGCATTGACGCTCTCGGCGGGCGCGGGCTTCGTCGTCGCCCTGATGGGCGACATCCTGACCATGCCGGGACTGCCCAAGCGCCCGGCGGCAACGGACATCGACATCAACGCCGACGGCGTCATCACCGGCCTGTTCTGAACGCCTAGTGCCTCATCCGGCCCGGCGGCGCGAAGTGCCACTTACCTGTTCCACTTTTTGTAGCGGACGATGTTTTCCGCCGTGCCTTGGAACGTGTTCGCGCCGGTCAGGGCGTCATCGTAGCAGAACCCGAACAGCGCGGTCTGGTAGGCGAACTTTTTGGCTTCGCCGCTCGGGTTCCGCTCGTCGCGCGCGTCGTCGGAGACGCGCGTGTTTCCCGAAAGGTCGGCCTCGCCGCTGGGGCGGAAGCGGCTGCTTTCCCAATTCTCGCCGTCGCGCAGCATCGACAGGACCTGGCCGCGCAGGCCGGCGTTCGGCGTCGTCGCGGCGTACAGCGCGGCGTAGAAGAGGCCGGTGGCTTCATACGAGGAGTCGTAGCTGACGCTGAGCGGCCTGCGGGGGTCGTTGACGTTGTCGCTTTCGGGGTTCACGCCGCGCAGCAGGACCGTTTCGCCGCCCGCGCTGTAGGCGCCGCCCCGGCGCTCTCCGACCGGATCATCGCCGGAGAGCGCGAACCGGATCGAGGCGTCCGCCGCCTGCTGCAGCAGCGCGCGGTCGCGGCCCAGCGCGAACAGCGACGCTTCCTGCAGTGCGGCCGCCTTCTCATAGGGCCGGTGGCCGTGTCCCTGATCGTAGGTCGTGGCCGTCTCGACCAGGGCGGGGTCGGCGTTCGGGGAGCAAGGGATCGACCGGGCGAGCCAGACGGCGGCCCGGACCAGCTTGTCCGCGCGGGAGCGTCCGTAGCCGGGGTCCACGCCGGACTGCGCCAGGTCGAGCATGGAGTGCGCCGCCGCCTCGACAAACATCGCGGCGCTGTGGATTCGGCGCCCGAGCGGGACCGACTTCGGCATCGGGAACGAGCCGTCGCCGCTTTCGCGCTGGAAGCCCCAGTCGAACGCGGTCTCCGCTTCTCTCGCGAGCGGCGGCGAGTGGTTGACCGCCGCGCCCCAGGCGCCGATGTAGGCGTCTTTCTGCTCTTCGATGTACCACTCCCCGCCGGCGCCCTGCTCGTACTTCCGGTTCTCGCCGATGGCGCCGTCGGGCGACATCTTGGAAGCGATGTCGCACCGGGTCGAGAACGCCTGCACCAGAATCGGGTCGGAGTCCATCTGCAGCGGCTCGGCGGCCCGCGCGGAAGAAGCCGCGCACCCGACCAGCAGGGCGGCGGCGCACAGCGACGCCGAAACAGCCGGAGCGGACGGCATCCGATTGGTTTTGTTTCTCATGCGTGGTTTCGTTCCCCTTCGTCTCATCCGCGCGGCCTCTCGCTCGCGGGTCCTGCCGGCTGTCTCCACACTTCACTTTATCCGTTTCGGACGCGCGTAAAGTTCCGGTCGGCAGACTGAGCCGTCGCAATGGCGCAGTGACGCTCTTATGACAAAGAACACGCCCCGATTCTTGAAGGAACCGGGGCGCAGATCAGCGGTCAATGCCGGAGACGAAAGGGTGGCGGGCGCGGGCGTGGGCTTCGTCGTCGCCCTGACAGGCGACATCCTGACCATGCCGGGCCTGTTCTGAGGTCCTGCGAGTCCCGTGGGAGGCCCCCCGGCCCCCAGTAATGGGGGAGCAGGAGAACCGTTTCACGATGCGCCATGTTTACCATGAAGTGGCGAGGAAAACGAGCCTCTGACTCCCCCATTATTGGGGGCCGGGGGGCCTCCTACAAGTCGCGCCGCTGGAAAATGACCAGACCCGCGACCAAAAAGAACACGATGTAGAGGATGATGTAGACCATGTCGCCGGTCCCCGTGGCGACCGCCGCCTCGCCCTGCCCGCGCCGCCCGAACGCGCTCCAGTCGAAACCGGCGTCGCCCAGCCCGCGCGTGATCCAGTGGTTCATCCGGCCCAGCGGCACGATGTCGCTGACGATCTTCGCCAGCGTGTTCAGTGACTGCGCGTTGAAGATCTGGGCGAACAGGGTCAGGGTGTCTTCGGCCAGCGCCGTGCCGGCGGCGATCAGCGCCAGCCCCGCCGAGAGCGCGTAGGTGGCGAACGACGAGAAGAACAGGGTCAGCGTTGCGAACAGCAGCGGGAACAAGCCCGTGGCGAGGACGCCCAGCAGCATCCGGGGGTGGAACAGATGCGTCTGCACCCAGATCGCCCACGCGAGCAGCCCGCCCCAGACGATCAGACAGGCCGCCAGCAGCGCCAGCAGCCCCAGCCACTTGCCCAGATAAACGGCGGCGCGCGGCAGCGGCTTCGGCACGACCGTCGACAGCACGCCCCGCTCCACCTCGGTCGTGATCGCGCCCGCCGCTAATGTCACAGCCAGGATGCTGGAAAAGAACTTGATCATGCCGCAGCCGAGCCAGGCGAACGACTGGCTCCGCAGCAGCATCTGCGACGCCGGGTCGGGCGCGAAGATGCTGGGGCGGCCCAGCGGGATGTGGATGAACGCCAGTCCCGCCACCAGCAGCGCGATCAGCAGCCCGGCCAGGAACACGCGCCGCCGCACGGCTTCTTTGATGGTCAAGCCTGCGAGAGTCCAGACCGCCGTCATGTGTCCGTCTCCACGACCCGGATGAACAGGTCTTCCAGCGACTCGCGCATCGGCACCAGAGACATCAATCGCCCACCCTCGCCCACGATGGCCGCGACCAACTCGGGGATCACCGCCTCGTCGCCGATGGTCGCCGTGACCTGCTCGCCGTCGGCCTGCACCGTCCGGCTCAGGCTTTCCAGCGCCTTGAACAATCCGGGCGTCTGGCCCAGAATCCGCATCTGCACCGTGGACGGCGCGGCCAGCAGGTCGTCGATCTTGCCCTGCCGCACCACCTGCCCCGCCTTCATGATGGCGACTCGGTCGCACGTCATCTCGATCTCGGACAATAAATGCGAGTTGAGCATGACCGTTTTGCCCTGCGCCTTCAGGGCGGACACGATCTCACGCACCTCGCGCCGGCCTAACGGGTCCAGGGCGCTGGTCGGCTCGTCCAGAATGACCAAATCGGGGTCGTTGAGGATCGCCTGCGCCAAGCCGACCCGCTGCTGCATCCCTTTGGAGAACTCGCGGATGCGGCTCTTGCGGCGCGTGATCAGGCCGACCATCTCCAACACTTCGGGGATGCGCGCCCGGCGCCTGGCGGGCGACATCCCGTACAGTTTCCCGTGCAGGTCCAGAAACTCTTCGGCGGTCAGGAAATCGTGGAACTGGAACTTCTCGGGCAGGAAGCCCAGTTTGCTGCGGGCCGAACGGTCCCCGATGGGGTGGCCGAACACGTCCGCCGCGCCCGCCGTCGGGTAGATGTTGCCCAGCAGCATGTTGATCGTCGTCGTCTTGCCCGCCCCGTTCGGCCCGAGGAAGCCGAAGACGTGTCCGCGCGGGATCTGCAGCGACAGGTCGTGGACGGCCACGAAGGGGCTGCGCTTCAGCGCCCCGCCGTAGACCTTCCGCAAGTGCCGCGTCTCGAT
>CAXUCQ010000007.1:0-5366 GCA_964249295.1 uncultured Armatimonadales bacterium
CTCTCATACAGCCCGGTCAGGTCCCACTCTTCGGGAGAAACGGCTTCCGGCGTGTAGATGTTGATGTCGCCCTGGACCGACTCGACAAGGTACTCCAGGATGGTGTCCCGGAGGTCAGCGCCCTGCATGATGCGGCGGCGTTCGCCATAGATCTTCTCGCGCTGGACGTTCATGACGTCGTCGTAGTCGAGGACGTTTTTGCGGGCGTCGAAGTGGTGCATCTCGACCTTCTTCTGCGCGCGCGCGATCATGGCCGAGAGCATCTTGGCGTCGATGGCCTGATCCTCGGCCCACCCGGCCAGCATCGGCGAGTTGGCCTTGTCGCCGAACAAGCGCCAGAGTTCGTCTTCGAGCGAGACGAAAAAGCGGGACGCGCCCGGATCGCCCTGACGCCCGGCGCGGCCCCGGAGCTGATTGTCGATGCGACGGGCCTCGTGACGCTCGCTGCCGATGATGAACAGGCCGCCCAAGGCGCGGACCTTGTCGGCCTCGGCCTGGTGCTCCGCGCTGCCCTTCTCGCCAACGGGGGTCAGGCCGATGACGGGCTTGCCGCCGCGCCGGTACTCGTAGGTCTCTTCGCCGTCGCTCGCATCGTCGTTGACGATGCTGCCACCCAGGAGGATGTCGACGCCGCGTCCGGCCATGTTGGTGGCGACGGTCACGCTGCCGATCCGGCCCGCCTCGGAAATGATGCGCGCTTCTTTCTCGTGCGACTTGGCGTTCAGGATGTTGTGCGGGATGCCGTGGGCCAGGGCCTCCTCCAGGCGCGGCCTGTCTTCGGGCGCGATGCCCAGCAGTTTCGCCAGGGCGTCGATGTTGCGCGGGTCCTTCATTGAGGTCGGCATGTCGAAGTGGCGGGCGATCTCCGTCAGCTTGCCGGGCGACAATGTCGGCAGCTTCTGGTTCAGCAGGGCGCTCCACTCGTTGTACTTGGCCTTGTCCAAGCCCTTGGCGTTCTCCAGCTTGTCGCGCAGCAGGTCGATCAGGCCGAGAAGTTCCAAACGGTCGAAGCGCAGACGGTCGGAGACGCGCTCCGACATCTCGACCGACCGAGTGCCGACAAGGATCGGCTGCAGCCGCGTGGAGATCGTTAAAATCTCACGGGCGAGGCCGCGCAGTTTGGCTTCCTCGGACTTGAAGATGACATCCGCGTTGTCCTGACGGATCATCGGCTTGTTGGTCGGGACGCTGACGACGTCGAGGGCGTAGATCTTGCGGAACTCGTCTTCCTCGGTCTTGGCCGTGCCGGTCATGCCGCCAAGCTTGGGATAGATCCGGAACAGGTTCTGGAACGTGATCGTCGCGAGCGTCTGGTTCTCGTTCTCGATCTTGACGCCTTCCTTGGCCTCGACGGCTTGATGCAGACCGTCGCCCCAGCGCCGCCCGAACATCAGGCGGCCCGTGTTCTCGTCGATGATGACGACCTCTTCCTTGCCTTCCTCGTTCTTTTTGACAAGGTAGTCGATGTCGCGCTTGTAGACGGCGTGGGCGCGCAGGGCGGCGTTGGCATGCTGGGTCAGAGACAGATGCTCGGGGTCGGATAGGTTCTGGATGCCCAAGGCAAGCTCGACGCGGCGCTGGCCGTCGTCGGTGAAGACGGCTGTCTTCTGCTTCTCCTCGATCTTGTAGTCGCGCTCGTTCTGGAGCTGACGGATGATGCGGTCCATCTTGACGTAGAGGTCGGAAGACGCTTCCGCCTGGCCCGAGATGATCAGCGGCGTGCGGGCCTCATCGATCAGAATTGAGTCGACCTCGTCCACAATGGCGAAGATCAGTTCCGGCTGATTCAGGTCCTGACCGGGGACGGCCAGGTTGTCGCGCAGATAGTCGAAGCCGTATTCGTTGTTCGTGCCGTAGGTGATGTCACAGGCGTAGGCCTCGCGGCGGATCGTCGCGGGCCGGGCAAAGTCGAAGCGAGGATCGGGGTGGCGGTATTCAGGGTCATAGATGTAGGTGCCGCCCACGTCGCCCGTTTCCGGGCTTTGCCCTTGGATGATGCCGACAGACAGGCCGAGGAAGTGATACAGAGGCCCCATGGCGACGGCGCCGACCTTGCTGAGATAATCGTTGACCGTGACCAGGTGAACGCCTCTGCCCGTCAGCGCGTTCAGATAAAGGGGCAGCGTCGCCGTCAGTGTTTTGCCCTCGCCGGTCTTCATTTCGGCGATGCGGCCATCGTGGAGGACCATGCCGCCGATGAGCTGCACGTCGAAGGGGCGCATCTTCAGCGAGCGTGACGCGGCCTCGCGGACGACGGCGAAGGCCTCGACGAGCAGTGGGTCGAGGGCCGCATCGGTCACGGCACGCTTGTCGTCCTTGTCCATGTCGTCCCAGTCTTTGCCGCGCCGCTCGCACTCCGCGGTCATGACGCCGGCAACGCGCGTCTTAAACTCGCCCGTTTTGGCGCGCAACTGCTCGTCCGTCAGTTGCTTCATCTGCGGCTCGAGATCGTTGATCTGAGCCACGACCTTGCGGTATTTCTGGATGTCGCGCTCGTTGCCGTCAAACAGGTTCTTCAGAAATTGCATCTCGTCTCGCCTTTCGCACCGCTCTGGAAGAGTCGGCGGCAAATGTCATGGCCCGGCTTACGCGAGCCGAACCTGAGGGGAAATGTCGGTCCATTGGCTGACGTCTGGCTAAGGAGCGCGAGGAGAATGTGAGATGAGATAATCGCGGCGCGGGAGTGTGTCGGTCACTGCGGCTTGATGAGCTTGACTACGGCTGACGCCGAACGACACAGGCAGGACGTTGGTCCGGCAGGGCGCGACGTTGGGCGCCGCACTGCGCGATGACGGCAGCGGTAAGGATACCCCGGCAATGCGCGGGGTGTTTTGGCTCGCAAGGTAGGCGATGTGCGCCGGCAACGACTGCGTGGCAGGCGCGAGCAGAGTCCAGCCGGCGAGTGCAGGGGTCGCGGCGAGCAGGATATGAAGTTGTACGAACGTCTGCAACAACATCGTACTATTGTACCATAGGACGCCGCCTCGCCCCTAAAAGGTTCCGACGGGCGGCAGATCGCCCTGGTGGCGAGACGTTTCCACCACCACAAGGCCGGGCGTTTCGGTGTCCAGTCCTTGCGGTTCGGGCGCGGCGGTCTCATCCACAGCATCGCCCGCCATGAACACGAGATAGGTCTGCCAGCCTCGGGCAGGAACGTCCTGAACAGCAAAGCGCAACTGAAAGGCGAGCAGGCGATGATCGGCGCGGCCACCGGGGTCCGGCCCTTCCGCCAGATTGGGGATGTCCGACGCGACGGGGCTGCCGTTCGTGTCCGTGACGGCGATGAACGGGACAAGGGCGTTCACGGGCCACGCCATGCTCGCCTCATGCACGGCGACACCCGTCAGCGCCTTTCCCGTGGTATTAAACACGACAAGGGCGCGAGAGGTTTCCGAGTCGGCGTCTCCGGTGTCGATGCGGCCTGCCAGGTTCTGGAGGTCGGGAAACGGCACGTTAGTTTTCCTGCCAGCGTTTCAGGACCAAGGTCGCGTTGTGGCCGCCGAAGCCGAAGGAGTTGGAAAGGGCGACGTCGACCTGCCGCTCGCGGGGCTTGTTGGGGACCACGTCGAGGTCGCATTCGGGGTCTTGATTCTCCACGTTCATAGTGGGGGGAAGGATGCCCGTTTGGAGCGCTTTGGCCGTGGCGATGGCCTCGATCGCTCCTGCGGCCCCCAGAAGATGGCCGGTCATGGATTTGGTGGAGGAGACGGCCAGTCGCTCGGCGTGGGGGCCGAAGACCTTGCGGATGGCTTTGATCTCCAACACGTCCCCGGCGGGGGTGCTGGTGCCGTGGGCGTTGATGTAGCCGACCGCTTCGGGAGCGATGGCGGCATTGTGCAGGGCCATCTTCATGGCCCGCGCGGCGCCGGCGCCCTCGGGGGCCGGGTGGACCTTGTCGTAGGCGTCGTTGCTCAGGCCGTAGCCGATCAGTTCGGCGTAGACCGTCGCGCCGCGCGCCTGGGCGACCGTCAATTCTTCCAGGATGACGATGCCGCAGCCTTCGCCGAGGATGAAGCCGTCGCGGCCCGTGTCGAACGGGCGTGAGGCGTGTTCGGGGTCGTCGTTGCGGCGGGTCATGGCGCGCATGTTGGAGAAGCCGGCCATCGACATCCGCGTGATGGCCGCCTCCGTTCCGCCGGCGATGACCACGTCGGCGTCGCCGCGCTGGACGACCGCGAAGGCGTCGCCGATGGCGTTGCTCGACGTCGCGCAGGCCGTAACGACGGTCTCGCTCGGGCCTTGCGCGCCGAGGATGCGGGCGACGTCGCCGGTCCCCATGTTGGCGATCATCATGGGGATGAAGAACGGGCTGACTCGGCCCATGCCGCCTTCCAGCATCTTGGTGTGCTGATCTTCCAGCGTCGCCAGCCCGCCGATGCCGCTGCCGATGAAGACGCCGACGCGGTCCCGGTTGTCGTCGGTGATGTCGAGGTGCGCGTCCGCGACGGCCATCTTGGCGGCGGCGACGGCGAACTGGACGAAGCGGTCCATGCGCTTGGACTCCTTGCGGTCCAGGAACGGGTCCGGGTCGAAGCCTTTGACGGGAGCGGCGATGCGGGTGGCGATGGCGGAGCAGTCGAAGTCTGTAACCGGGGCGACGCCGCTGCAGCCGGCCAGCAGCCCTTTCCAGAAGTTCTCGGCGCCGATGCCGACCGGGGTGATCGCGCCCAGCCCTGTGATGACGACTCTTCTTGCCTGTGTCATGGTCTGTCCTGAGTGATGAGGTGCTGAGAAACGAACAGCCCGCCGCCAGGGGCGGCGGGCTGTTCCGGCGGCTTGCCGCTGCTACTTGGCCTTCTCGTCGATGTAGTTGACCGCTTCCTGCACGGTCGTGATCTTTTCGGCGTCCTCGTCCGGGATTTCGACATCGAATTCCTCTTCGAGACCCATGACCAGTTCGACGACGTCCAGGGAATCCGCGCCGAGGTCGTCGACGAACGACGCCTGCGGGGTCACCTCGTCCTCGGCCACGTCGAGCTGCTCCACGACGACCTTCTTCACGCGATCAAATGTTGACATGTTCTCTCACCTCCTGAGAATATCTGGTGTTGTCTTTCAACGGCTATAAGTTCGTTTTTGCAAAATTCAAATGATCATGCCGCCATCAACAGTGATCGTCTGCCCCGTGATGTAGTCGGCGGCACGCGAGCAGAGGAAGGTCACGACGCCCGCGACATCTTCCGCCGTTCCCAGGCGACCGGCGGGGATGTCCTTGATGATCGACTTGCGCAGGTCGTCGCTCAGAGTCTCGGTCAGCGCCGTTTCGACGAACCCCGGCGCGACGGCGTTGATCTGGATGTTGCGGCTGGCGACCTCTTTGGCGACCGTGCGCGTGAAGCCGATGATGCCCGCTTTTGACGCCGAGT
>CAXUCQ010000007.1:5376-5727 GCA_964249295.1 uncultured Armatimonadales bacterium
GTTCGCCTGTCCGGGGTTGGCGATCAGGCCCATGACCGAGGTGATGTTGACGATCTTGCCGGCGCGCTGCTTGATCATGGGTTTGAGGGCGGCGCGGGTCATCAGAAACGTGCTCTTCAGGTTGCCGTCCAGGACGGTGTCCCAATCGGCTTCCGCCATCCGCACGGTCAGCGCGTCACGGGTCGTCCCGGCGTTGTTCACTACTATATCCAAACTGCCCCAGGTTGTCAAGACTTCCGAAACGAATTTTTCCACCTGCGCCGCCTCGGCGACGTTGCACTGGAAGGGCAGCGACTGGCGGCCGTGGGACCGGATCTCCTCCGCCAGCGCCTCGGCGGCGGACAGCGACGA
>CAXUCQ010000007.1:5737-24746 GCA_964249295.1 uncultured Armatimonadales bacterium
TGCGGTGACCGTTCTCGATGATGTCGCGCCGCAGGATGTGGGCCTCGGCTTCCTTGAAGGCAGAGCCGAACTTCGTCGGCTCGAACCCCTCCGGCTTGGCCTCCGACTTGACCAGCGCCTCGGCGGCGTACAGCGACGATTAGCCGGCGACGGCTACGTGCGCCCCGGCGTCCGCCAGCGCCAGCGCGATGGCGCGGCCGATCCCGCCGCCGCTCTTGCTGATTCCCGTCACGATCGCGTGTCTGTCTTGGAGCATCATGATAGGTTATTCGTCTCAAGGCTGTTCGCGTGGAGCGCGGCGACGACCGCGGCGACACCGGCGGCGTCCGCCGCGCCGTATGTCTTCGCGCCGGGCGCGAGGCGCTTCATGAGGCCGACAAGGACGGCGCCCTGTCCCACCTCGACGAACGTGTCGCAGCCGTCCGCGACGAGACGGGTGATTGTTTCTTCCCAACGAACGGGATGGTCAATCTGCGCGGCAAGGTTTCGGCGAATCGCATCCGCCGCCGTTTCGTAATCCGCGGTGAGATTCGCGACGACGGGTATGGAAGCGTCCTGCAGCTTGACATCGGCCAGGACACGGGCCATCGCCTGGGCCGCGTCGCCCATGAGAGGCGAGTGGAAGGCACCGGACACGTTCAGCGTCACGACACGCTTGGCCCCTTTCAACTTCGCGACCTCAGCGGCCTTCTCGACGCCGGGCAGGGTGCCGGAGATGACGACCTGGCCCCCGCCGTTGAAGTTGGCCGTCCGAACCGTTCCGGCGCCACCCTGCTCGGCCTCGGCGCAGGCGGCTTGGACATCGGATGCGCCCAGGCCGAGCACGGCGGCCATCGCGCCGGGGGCGGCTTCCGCCGCGCGCTGCATCTCCTGGGCGCGCCGCTCGACCAGGTGCAGGCCATCCGCGAGGGTCAGGACGCCGGCGGCCACCAGGGCCGCGTATTCGCCGACGGAATGGCCGGCGACCGCATCCGGCCTGGGGGCGCCCGCTTCTTCCAGGGCGCGCAGGGCGGCGACGGACGTGACGAACAGCGCGGGCTGGGTGACGTTGGTCTGGCGCAGCGACTCTTCAGGGCCGTAAAAGCACAGCGTACTGATCTTGAAGCCGAAGTAGCTGTCGGCCTCTTCAAAGACGAGCATCGCCGCCGGAGAGTGGGCGCAGAGATCACTCCCCATGCCGACGGCCTGAGAGCCTTGTCCGGGGAACAGATATACTAGTTTACCCATGTTGGCCTCTCAATGCGCTGCTCCAGCGCAAGACGTTGGCGCCCCAGGTCAGACCCGCCCCGAAGCCGACGAGGACGACCAGACTGCCGGGCGTGATGCGGCCCTCTTTGACGGCTTCATCCAGAGCCAGCGGGATCGACGCGGCGGACGTGTTGCCGTACCGATCGAGATTGACGAAGACCTTCTCCATAGGCAGGCCCATGCGCTCCGCCGCCTTCTGGATGATGCGGATGTTGGCCTGGTGCGGGATGAAGAGGTCGACATCGGGGGTCTTCAGGCCGACCGCTTCGACGGCCTGCGCGGCGGCTTCGCCCATGATGGAGACCGCGAACTTATAGACTTCCTTGCCGTTCTGGAAGATCGTGTTCTGTCGAGCGTCCAGTCCGGCCGTGGTCAGCGGCTGACGGGAGCCACCGGCGGCGACCTGAAGCAGAGAAGCGCCGGAACCGTCCGCGCCCAGGACGCCCCCGAGGTAGCCGCCCTCCTGCACCTCGCCGACGATCGCCGCCCCCGCGCCGTCCCCGAACAGAACGGCGGTGCTGCGGTCGTCCCAGTTGAGGAGGCGGGAGAACGTCTCGGCGCCGATGACCAGGACGCAGCGGTTCGCGCCGGAGCGCACGAGCTGTGCGGCGACATGGAGCGCATAGGCAAACCCGGCACAGACGGCGCCGAGGTCGAACGCGGCGGCCTGTGCCGCCCCGAGCTTGTCCTGGACGACGGCGGCGGTGGAAGGGAAGGAGCCGGGGAAATCGGGCGTGGAGGTCGCCACGACGATCAGATCGAGGTCGGACGGCGACAGGCCGGCGTCGTGCAAGGCGCAGTTTGCGGCGGCAACGGCGAGGTCGGACGTCGCCACGTCGTCGGCGGCGACTCGGCGCGAGCGGATGCCGGTCCGGGACCAGATCCACTCGTCCGAGGGGGCGATCGTCTGGGCGGGTTCGTCGTTGGTGACGACGCGGGGCGGCACATAGGAGCCGACTCCGAGGATGCCGGCGCGGCGCAGAAGGGCTGTCTCCGTCATGCCGCTCCCTCGACGGCGGACAGGGCGGCGCGGATGGCCGCCACGTATCCGCTGGCGGCGGCGGCGAGGGCGGCGCGGATGCCGCTGGCGATGGCCCGCGCCTGGGAGCGGCCGTGGCCGATGAACGACACGCCGTTGACGCCCAGGAGCGGGGCGCCGCCCGTTTCGGCGTAGTCGATTCTGTGCGTCAGACGCTTCAGGACGGCGGTGAGCGTGGGGAGTGCGCCGGCGAGCTGAGGATCGGACGCGATCTCACGCTGGAGGGTGCCGACGATGAGTTCCGCGACGCCATCGCCGCCTTTGAGCAGGATGTTGCCGGCGAAGCCGTCGCAGACCACCACATCGACGGCACCCTCGAAGACGTCTTTGCCTTCCACGTTTCCCAGGAAGTTCAGGGGGCCGGACTGGAGCAGACCGTAGGTGGATTTCGTCAGTTCGTTCCCCTTGCCCGGCTCACCCCCGATGTTGAGCAGGCCGACCGAGGGGCGGGTTCGATTTTGCACTTTTTCGGCATAGATCGATCCGAGCAGGGCGAACTGGACCAGGTTCTGAGGCGAGCAGTCTACGTTGGCCCCGGCGTCGAGCAGCAGAGCGCGACCTTTAGCGGTCGGGAGGGTCGTCGCAATCGCTGGCCGGTCCACGCCGGGGATGCGCCCGATGTCGATGGTGGCGATCGCCATGGCGGCCCCGGTGTTGCCGGCGCTGAACGTCGCGTCGGCTTCCCCGGATTTGACCATCTGTCCGGCGATGACGAGCGACGAGCCGCGTTTGCGCCGCAGGGCCTGGGCCGGGTGCTCGTCCATGCCGATGGTCTCCCCGGCATGGCGTATCGAGAGGTTCGCGGGGGCTTCGCCTGCGGTCGACAGCACGGCGCGGATCGCGGACTCGTCTCCGACCAGGACGACCCGCGTTGCTGTGTCCTCACGGGCGACGGTGAGGGCGCCCAGAACGACCTCCTGGGGGGCATGATCGCCGCCCATCGCGTCGACGGCGATTGTCATCGGCATCGCGGGGCGTCCCTACTCTTCCGTCGCTTTTTCTTTGATCACGATGGCCTGTTTGCCGTTGTAGAAGCCGCATTCGGGGCAGGCGTGGTGATCCAGGCGGTATTGGAAGACGGGGCAGCCGCCGCGCTGGGAGGCGATCGGGCAGACATTGGTGCGGGCCAGCGTCGGCGCGGTGAGCTTGTAATGGGTGCGGCGCTTGCGGGTGCGCTGGTTGGAATGGCGTCGCTTCGGCAGTGGCATGGTCGGTCAGTCTCCTTGATGGTCACTCACCCATTGAGTGGGGCGTCAGTCGTTCAACAATTTCGAGAGGTCACGGAACGGCGAGTTTGCAAAGCCTTCTTTGTCCTGGGCGTCCGCCGTTTTGACGGGGATGCCGGGGCAGTCCTCGCGGCAGAGCGGCTGCAGGGGCGCCGCGAGCAGGGCCGCCTGCCGGATCAGCACGTCCAGCATCAGGACCTTGCCCTCGAAGACCTTGCCGATCTCTTCTTCCACGATCTCGACGTGCTCGTCGTGGTGCCGTGGGTCGTCGACGACTTTCAGGTCGAAGTCCTCTTCGAGTTCCGCGCTGATCGGGACGCGCACCGGCTCCAGGCACCGGCTGCATTCCATGGCGACGGTCGTCTGGATCGGGCCGCGCACGAGCAGCATGGTGCCGGTGTTGGTGACCGTGATGCGCCCCCGGATCGGCGAAACGTACTCGACGTCGTCGTCCGTGAACGGCGGCTCATGGATCTCCAGGACCTGCCGCATCCCCGGCGTTCGGATGACTTCCGCAAGATCAAACCGCAGCATGGCTGCCTCCCCCGCGCGATCGCGCCCGCCGGAGCGGCGGACGCAGAAGTTCATTTTACCTCATCGCCCCGCGTTTTCGGACGGCGCGGCGCAAATTAACGCCGGGCGCCGGCCAGCTCGCCGTTGACGGCGCGGCCATCGCCGTTGACGGCGCGGCCATTCTGGGGCGCGCCGCCGTTCGGCACGGCGACGCTGGCGACGGGGCCGCCGACGCGCTGGTCGAGCTGATGCCGCCCGCGCTGGATGATGGTCATCAGGTCGCCGACGCTGCGCTCCAGATCGGACATCACGCCGTAGGCGTACTCGTCGGCCCCGTACCGCAGGTCTTTGGCCTCGCGCTCGGCGGCGGCGGCCATCTCCCGCGCTTCCCGCTCGGCCACCGCGACGATCTCGTGGGCCTGCGCCGTCGCCAGGCGGACGACCTCGCTCTGGCTGATCATCTTCTGCGACTGCTGGTGGGCGTCGGCGAGCATCTGCTCGGCCTTCAGACGCGCCTCGCCGACGGTCTGCTTGGCGCTCGCCTCCGCCGACAGGCTCATCTTGTTGGCCTGGGCCTCGACGTCGCGCAGGATGCGCTCGGCGTTGGCGCGCGCTTCGCGGGTGATCTGCTCGGCCTCAACGCCGGCCTCTTCGAGCGTCTGCTCGGCGGCCTCGCGCGCGCCGTCCACGATCTGCTCGCTTTCGGCGGTGACCCGGCTGGCGCGCTTGAGGTCTTCGGGCAGGGACGCCCGGATTTTGTTGGTGACGTCGAGGAAATCGTCCTGATGGAAGTTGATCGCCAGGCCGCCGATCCCTAACGACTTCGTCCCCTCGATCATGTCCTCCAACTCGTTGAGCAGCTTTAAGATGTCCATGATGGCTCCATTCCCCAGTTCCGACGGTGTGTCTGTATGATTGCAGATGAATGACGGCATAAGCCCCCAGGACTGAAGTCCTGGGCTGACAAGTGCATATTGCCCGCCTGCGCGGGCGCAAGAGTGTCCGCCTGCGCGGACAAAGTGATGTACGGCAGAGATAGGCGGCGTTGATCAGTCGCCGCGTCCTAACTTCTCCGACAGGGCTTGCTGGACGGCGGGCGGCACGAGGCCGCGGATGTCGCCGCCCAGACGCCCGATCTCTTTGACGATGCTCGACGACAGGTAGGAATACTCCGCGCTGGTCATCAGAAACACCGTCTCGACGCCGGACTCCAGATGCCGGTTGAGCAGCGCCATCTGGAACTCGTATTCGAAGTCCGAGACCGCGCGCAGCCCCTTGACGATCACCCGCGCGCCCTGCCCGACGGCGTACTGGACGAGCAGGCCGTCATGGAGCGAGTCCACGCGGACGTTGGGCAGCGCGGCGCAGGTCTCGCGGAGCATCGCCACCCGCTCCGTGGCCGTGAACAGCGGCGCTTTGCCGGAGTTGACGGCGACCAGCACGATGACCGTGTCGAACATGCCCGCCGCGCGGGCGATGATATCAAGGTGTCCGCTGGTGACGGGGTCGAAAGAGCCTGGGTAGACGGCGATCACGGGACAGTCCTTCTAGCTCGCCAGGCCCGTCATGCTTTTGAAGCGGGCCTTGACCGACGCCTTGAGGGCCGCGTGTTCCGGCGCCGTCAGCTTCGGGTCGCGCTCCAGCAGGGCGAACGCTTCTTCGCGGGCCTCTTTCAGCACCGGCACGTCCCGCAGCACATCGACGAAGGGCAGCGGCTGGAGGCCGGACTGGCGCGTGCCGTAGAAGTCGCCGGGGCCGCGCAGCTTCAGGTCCTCTTCGGCGATCAGGAAGCCGTCCGTGGTCTGCGCCATCGTCTGCAGGCGGGCGGCCCCGTCGTCGGTCTTGGGGTCGCCGATCAGCAGGCAGTAGGACTGGGTCTGGCCGCGCCCGACGCGGCCCCGGAGTTGGTGCAGCTGGGCCATGCCGAATCGGTCGGCGTCCTCGATGACGATGACGGAAGCGTTGGGGACATCCACGCCGACCTCGATGACCGTGGTCGAGACCAGCAGGTGCAGACTGCGGTCGCGGAAGCGGGTCATGATGTCTTCCTTCTCCGCCGGCTTCATCTGCCCGTGCAGCAGCCCGACTTTGTAGTCGGGGAAGACGTGCGCCTGCAGGTGGGCGGCCAGTTCCGTCGCGGCGCGCGCCTGGAGCTTCTCGTTCTCCTCGATCAAGCTGCAGATGACGTAGGCCTGCCGGCCCTCGGCCAGCAGGCGGCGCAGCGATTCGTAGACCTGCGCCCGGTCCGCGCCGCGCTTCCAGTGGGTCTTGATCGGCTTGCGCCCCGGCGGCAGTTGGTCGATGATGCTCACGTCCAGGTCGCCGTAGACCGTCAGCGTCAGCGTCCTTGGAATGGGCGTGGCCGTCATGACGAGGACATCCGGCGCGAAGCCTTTTTGCTTGAGGGCCGCGCGCTGCATCACGCCGAAGCGGTGCTGCTCATCGACCACGGCCACGCCCAGGCGGTGGAACGCCACGTCGTCCTGAATCAAGGCGTGGGTGCCGACGGCGATGTGCGTCGCGCCGCCGGCGACGGCGGCCAGCGCGGCCCGCTTCTCCTTGGCGGGCAGGCTGCCGGACAGGAGGGACGCCGTGACGCCCAGGCTTTCCATGGTGCGCCGTATGCCGAGGTAGTGCTGCTCGGCCAAGATCTCCGTGGGGGCCATCAGCGCGGCCTGGTAGCCGTTGCGGACGGCCACCAGCAGGGCGGCCATGGCGACGACGGTCTTGCCCGCGCCGACATCACCCTGGACCAGCCGGTTCATGGCCTTCTCGGAGCGCATGTCGGCGGCCAGCTCGTCGATCACGCGCGCCTGCGCCCCCGTCAGCGGGTACGGCAGGACCGACTGCAGTTCGGCGATGGGGCCTTTGGTGTCCGGGAACGCCGTCCCCTTGGTCCTGTCGGCCTGGCGCTTGCGGACGGCCAGAAGCAGCTGCAGGCCGAAGAACTCGTCGAACACGAACCGGCGCTGCGCCGCGAGCCGCTGCGGCTCGGTGTCCGGGAAGTGGATCTGCCGCAGCGCCCCGGCGCGGGGCAGAAGGCCCCGGCCTTGCAGGACGCTGTCGGGCAGCGTTTCTTCCAGAAGATGGCCGTAACAGTCCAGCGCGACGGAGACGGCGCGGCGCAGGCGGCCCTGCATCACGCCTTCGGTCAGCGGGTAGACGGGGACGATGCGGTTGGCCGAGAGGGCGTCTTTGTCTTCCTCCCAGGCCTCCCACTCGACCTCGGTCATGTCCAGGCCGCCGCGCCCGGCGCGGGACGCCTTGCCGTAAGCGACGATCTTCTGGCCGCGCAGCTTGTCGAACTGCTTCTTCAGGAACCACTGGTTGAAGAAGACCAGGAACGCGATGCCGGTCCGGTCGTCGACGGCGACTTTGGTCAGGGTCACGCGGCTGCGCGTCGGGATGTTCTCGACGCCGACCACTTTGCCGCTGACCGTGACGGCCTCGCCGTGGCGGATGTCGCAGATCGGCTTGAAGTGCGTCCGGTCCTCATAACGTCTCGGGTAGTGCAGGATGAGGTCGCGGACGGTGCGGATCTGCAGGCCTTTGGCGAGCGCCGCCGCCATGCCTTCCCCGATGCCTGTGACGGCCAGAATGGAATCTTCCAGGGAGGGGCTGTCTTGTTCCTCCCCAACGCATGGAGCCTCCTCGTGTAACGCTTCGCTGACCGCCGGGTCGGCCATGTGACCCAACATCTCGTACCCTCCCCCGATTTCACGTCATTATACGGGGTCTTAACACGGATGTCAAGGAACGAATCGGCGTCCGCACCGGGCCACGCAAGAAAAAAAGACGGTCGCCCGTCTTTCTGGGAGCAGCACTTGGAAGTCGGTCCATCATACCTGCGCGCCGGGTCCGTTGTCAAGACTTCGCGTCGTCGGTCCGGGGCGAGATGACGACGTAGCGGTTCGGGTCGTCCCCCTCGGAATAGGTCTGCACCTCCGGGTTGTCGACAAGCGCCGTGTGGATGATGCGCCGCTCCATGGCGCTGAGCGAGTCGGTGATCGCTTCCTGCCCGGTCGCGGCGACCTGGGCGGCCATGTCCAGGGCGAAGGTGGTCAGGGTCTGGGTCCGCCGCGCGCGGTAGCCGTCCGCGTCCACGGTGAGGCGCAGGCGCTGGCCGTGGCCCTTGTTGGTCATCAGCCCGAGCAGGTACTGGAGCGCGTCCAGGGCCTGGCCCTGCGGCCCGACGAGCAGTTTCGCCTCCGGCCCGGTGACGGCCAGCGTGACGTTGTCGCCGTCACGGTGTTCGACCTGGGCCTCGGCATGGAGCTGTGCGGCGGTGAGAAAGCCCTGCAGGTGGATCAGGGCGTGGCCCGCGAGCTGGTCGTAGTCGGGATTCGTTTCTGTCACGGCGGTGTGTCCCCGTTCTGCCGGAACTTAGCGGCGTTTCTTCTTCGGATGGATCTTGGCGGGAGCGACCGCGCCGCGCGACGGCGTCGCCCCGTTGCCGTTCAGCGACGGGCGCGCGAACCTGTCGCCGCTCTTGCCCGCCGCGACGGTGCCGTCTTTGGCCTCGGCGAGCGGCACGTCGCGCCCCGGACCGGCGCGGCGGCTGCCGCCCCCGTTGGGGGCCACGCCGATGGGGCGCGGCTTCGCGCCGCCGCCGTTGGGGGAGACCGGCGGGTCGGCACTTAAGACCTTGCTGCCGCCGCCGCCGTCCGTGTCCCCGGTCCGCTGCTTCATGTAGTAGCGCTGCTGGGCGGTGGAGAGGATGTTGAAGACGAGGTAGTACAGGACGAACGCCGACGGCAGGTGGTACTGCAGGAAGAAGTAGGTCGTCATGAAGGGCGTCAGCACGGCCATCGTGCGCTGCTGCTCGGCCTGCTGGGGGTCCGGCGAGACCATCATCTTCTGCTGCACGTACATCGACAGCGCGTACAGGAGCAGGATGGGGATGTCCGGCTGGCCGAGGTTGATGCCCAGGAAATTCGGAAAGGCGTGGGACAGCGGGCTGCCGATCCACAGGAACTGGCCGTTGGTGAACTGGTACTGGTACAGCCGGATCATGTAATACAGCAGGTACAGGATCGGCAGTTGGACCAGCATCGGCAGACAGCCCGCCGCCGGGTTGACGCCGTGCTCCTTGTAGACCTCCATGACCTTGCGGCCCTGGGCCTCTTTGTCGTTTTTGTACTTGTTCTGGATCTCCTTGACGACCGGCTGCAGCTTCTGCATCTCCTTCATGGAGGCGTACTGCTTGTTGGAGAGCGGCGTCAGGGCCAGTTTGACGAGTACGGAGATCAGCAGGATCGCGAGCGGGTAGGAGTAGGAGAACTTCGGGCCGCCGCAGAGTCGGACCATGAAGTCGATGACGTGGTACAGGATGGGGGCCAGCCAGCCGAACGGCCCCGGCTGGACGTGCTGGCTCTGGTAGTCGATCTCGTGCTCGACGCGCAGCGTCTCGGCGGGCAGCCGCGCCTTGTCCGGGAACGGCACGTCGGCCAGGGTGTTGTGGATCTGCTGGTAGGCCTGGACCGCCGCGTTCTTGTTGTCCAGGAAGTTCTCCTGGAGCTGCCCCTGCTGGAACAGCGCCTCGGCGGCGTAGCCGGTCTTGCGGTAGGTGGCGCTGCTGACGACTTCCTTGTACTTGTTGACGGCCTGATAGGCGCGGTTATGGGCGACGCTGCGCTGGTAGGCCGCGTCCCCGCCCCGGCCCGTCTGGGCCAGCGCGGCGGCGTAGGCGGTCGCCGCCTGGGCCTGACCGGCCAGCCGCTGCGCCACGGCATCGGCGGGCGGGGCGGGCGGCGAGAAGTCCTGGGCGCGGGCGGCTGGGAGCCAGGACGCGGCGCACAGGACGGCTATGATGGCGTAGATAGAACGTGTCATTAGGCCCCTTGCGTGAGTCGCCCCGGACTGAAGTCCGGGGCTGCCGAAGAGAAGACTGCCCGCCTGCGCGGGCGAGGAAAGACTACTGTCACATCTGCGCCCCTACCCTCGGGCGATCCGCACTGGGTAGCCCTAGGGCTTACGCGAAAGGTTTGTTCTGCCTCCGGCTCCCAGGCCGCTCACGGGACTGGGTCGCAGCCGCCGGGATGGAAGGGGTGACAGCGGCAGATCCGCTTGACGGCGAGGCCGCCGCCCTTGAGCGGCCCGTATCTGCTGATTGCCTGGGCCGCGTACTCCGAGCAGGTCGGCGAGAACCGGCACGAGGCCGGCGTCCAGCGCGAGACGTAACGCTGATAGATACGGATGCAGCCGACCAAAACGTGCCGCACGGTGACACCCCTGTCCCGCAACGTCAGGGAAGCAGGCCGGCGCGGCGGCAGAGCATCTCGACGTCGGCGGCGAGCTGCGCGAAATCGAGCGCCGGCGCCGACGCGCGCGCCACAAACAGCGCGTCCCAGGGGCGTCCGGGCCGCCGCTGCGGCAGAATCCGGTTGCGGCTGATCTCGCGGAGGCGGCGCTTGAGGCGGTTGCGGTCGTGCGCGCGCTTGGCGATTTTTTTGCTGATGACGAACCCGAGTCGGACCGGCGGCGCTCCGTCACGGACGCCCTCGGAGCGGAATCGGACGTAGAGCGCCAGGTGGGGCGAGGCCCAGGACTTGCGGACCCGGTAGACGGCCTGGAAGTCGCGGCTGCGGCGCAGGCGCATCCCGGAAGGCAGCATGGCGGCGGGCTACCACTTGCCGATCTTGACGGTGTGCGTGACGCTGAGCTTGTAGCGGCCCTTGGCGCGGCGGCGCTTCAGGACGTTGCGTCCGTCGGGCGTGCTCATGCGCTCGCGGAATCCGTGCGTCTTCATTTTGTGCCGGACGTTCGGCTGGTACGGTCGTTTCATGTGGCGCTCCCTCGATCCGAGACGGTAGACCTCTTGCATAGGCCCCCCGGACTGAAGTCCGGGGCTGCGAAGGGCATATTGCCCGCCTGCGCGGGCGCAAGAATGGGCAGCCCGGCGCCCTGACCCTAGGGCAGCGCGCTCTTCTCAGCCTCGCACTTGGGTGCTCGGGGCTTATGCAAGAAGTCTAATAATTCCGTGCATTATAGCACACTTCCGACTCGTTCCGCAACAGAGGACACACCCGCGCAGGTATAATCAGGGCCGGGCAAGCGCCTATCTTTTCACGCTCATCTTCTTCGGGGGGGATTGTTCCAATACGCCGTTTCGCATTGTTTCTTTGGTGCCTTGTCGCCGCGACAGCGCCTTGCTGGGCCGCTTCGCCGGCCGACTCTTCAGCCGCCCCCGGCCCGGAAATCCCACTGGGTCAGGCGCAGGTCGCCCCCAATTACTATCAGTACGACGCGGCGACGCCGTTCCGAGCGACCGTCGTGCCGGACGGCAGTTGGGATGGCGTGCCGAGGCTGCGCGTCACGTATCCGAGTCCGGTCGTCACGCCCTTCCCCGTCAACAACCTGGTCACGGCGTATCTGTTTCTTCCAAACGGGCCGGGGCCGCACCCAGCAGTGATCGTGCTGCATGAATGGCTGCCGGTCAACCTGGTCGACGAGTTCAACGTCGGCGCCGCCCTCGCCAAAGGCGGCATCGCGGCATTGGTCATGGTCGAGCCGTACAGCCTGAACCGGCGCCCCCAGCCGCGCGCCCCCAACGGCGAGCTGCTCACCTCGGACGTGCCGCAGATGGTCGCCGGGATACGCCAGTGCGTCCTGGACGTGCGGCGCGGGATGGACTGGCTGTCCACGCGGCCCGACATCGACGCGACGAAGCTGGGCGTGTCGGGGATCAGCATCGGGGGGATCATCGCGCCGCTGGTCGCGGGGGTGGACCACCGTGTGAAAGCTTTTGTGGCGATCGACGGCGGGGCGGACGTGGCGGACATTGTTTGGAGCAGCCCGTTCCTGCGCGGCCTGCATCCGGGCCTGCTGCAGCGGGGCTACACGCGCGCCTCGCTGCGGGCGGCGATGGCGCCCATCGAGTCGACCAACTGGCTGCACGGGTACGACCCCCGGAACGCCATTCTGTTCAACGGCCGCTATGACGTGTTCGTCACGCCCTACCACCCCAAGGTCCTGTCCGCCGACTTGGGCGGCGCCCCGATCGTGTGGCTGAACACGGGGCATTACGGCCTGGCTTTTTCCCTCAAGCCTTTGGACGCCTCCGGGGTCGGGTTTCTGCGCGCGCGCTTCGGCATGAGCGCCGCGCCCTTCACGCCGCCCGACACGCTCCCTTCCAGGACGATCAAGTTCGGGCTGCTGGTCGGCGGCCACGAAGGCATCTACGTCAGCCCGGACCTGGCGTATCAGGTGCTGGACTTCGACCGGGTGGGCCGCTACTCCTTGGACGGGCAGTTGACGCTGCACGGGCTGTCGGGCGCCCTCTCCGCGCGCCTGACGACGACCTCGTCGGTCGGTCTGGAAATGCCCATTTTCCACGGCGCGGTCAAGCCGAAGCCGTTCCTACTGCTGCACATCGTCCTGTGACGCGGTCTGGGCCTGCTTCTCCGCCTCGGCTTTCCCCTCCGCCTCCGACTCGCGGGCCGCTTGCTCCGGGTCTACGATGTGGCCGCCGAATCGCAGTTCCAGCAGTCGGGCGTCGTCGAGCATCTTCTCGTTGAGCGTCAGGAACGACGCGCCCGCGTAGATGCTGGTCAGGTAGTTGTGGAACGAGTCGCCGTATTCGTCGTGGTAGTGGGCGCACAGCCGCTTGTACTCGGCCTCGTCCCGGACCTTTTTGTTCTCGATGGCCCAGGTTTTGACCTTTTCCCGCTCTTTGTCGGCGCGGTGCTGAAGCTCGATCCAGAACTGGCGCGAGCGCCGCTCGTACTCGGCGTCGGTGATCTTGCCTTCCTCGCGCTGCTCGACAAGCGCTTGCAGCTTCTTCATCGTCGGGTTGTTGTGCAACGGCTCCAGCATACTT
Organism: uncultured Armatimonadales bacterium; assembly: GCA_964249295.1. Taxonomy (GTDB): domain Bacteria; phylum Armatimonadota; class Armatimonadia; order Armatimonadales; family Capsulimonadaceae; genus CAZZVX01. The sequence continues at coordinate 18,582 of CAXUCQ010000007.1, forward strand.
GATCCTTCCCGGAGGGCCATCTTTCCCAGTTGCGGGCGATGAACTCAGGATCTCATTATCGCCTCGATTTTGGCGATGACGAGTTCCAGAATGTCTACCGGCAACGCACAAAGGAAGCGCGTGTCTCTCGCCGTCCAGTCCACGTTTTTCACTTGATCGCACAGAACGGCGCCTGTGACCGGCAGGCCAGCAGGCAGGACGACTTCGAACGGGTAATTTTTTATCCGGTTTGTGACGGGACAAATCAGAGCAAGGTCGCTCCTTCCGTTGTAGAGGGTGGAAGAAACAACCACTGCGGGACGCCTGCCCTTTTGTTCATGTCCGGCCTGTGGATCGAAGTTTATCCACACCACGTCCCCTCGTGCGGGTGTGTACGCCATCGTGCTACCAGACCTCTTTACCGACAGGACGACCCGTGCTGATTCCCGCGTGCTTGTTTTCGTCCGTGATTCCGGCCACGAGTTCTTCAATGGTGAATCTTGGCTTGATGGGCGTCAGGACAACGTGTCCATTCGTGACGGAGATGTCCACAAGGCTTCCTTGTTCCAGTTCTGTCGCCGCCGCCAACTCTGCGGGGATGCTGATGACAAGACAATCACCGGTCTTCTCCAATCGCACTTGCATCTGAACTCTCCTCTCGTTGACTGAAACCATCATACCCCGGCGTCGTCGGCTTCCGGCTCGGCGAAGGGCTTGTAGGCGCGGTAGATGGTCTTCCACATGACGTAGCCCATGACCATGTTCTCGTCCAAGGCCGGGTTGCCGCTGCCGGCGCCCCGGTCGCCGCCGAAGCGGGTGGCCCAGAACGCGCCCGTGCCGTGGCGACCGTCATCGACGCGGGTCCGCAGGACGCTCTGGATGAAGTGTTCGGCGGCGTGCTTGTTCTCGGTGTCGATGCACGCGACGATGCCGATCTTGGCGTTGATGGTGCGGATCGCCTCGTGGATGTCGCGCACGGGGCGGAGCGTTCCGACGGGGCCGAAGATCTCGGTGCCGTACAGGACGTTTTGGGGGCCGATGCCGTCGATGAGCGTGAAAGGGACGAAGTACCCTTCGGACGCCAATTCCGCCGGGACGGGGGTCTGGTGGCGGATGGTCGCGCCCTCCCCGACGGCGCGCTCGATCAGGCCGAGGACGCGGCCCTGCTGCTCTTCGGAGACGAGGGGCGGGACGGAGTAGCGCCCGGGCTGGGCGTCGGCCTGGGCGAGTTCCTCCGACGCGCCGTCGCCGATGACGATGCCCCGAGTTTCCTCGATGGCCGCCGCCAGGAACGACTCGTAGACGGATTCGTCGCACAGCACTTCCTGGATGGACGTGCAGCGCTGGCCGCCGGTGATGGTCTTGCCGTAGACGAAGTTTTTGGCGGCGCGGGCGATGTCGGCCTCTTTGTGGACGTAGAAGATGTTGATGCCGCCGACTTCCTTCATGACCCGCTTGCCCAGGCCGCTGGCCGTCGCGTCCACGGCGTCCCCCACCCCTTTGCTCCCCGTGAACGACAGGCACTTGACGGCGGGATGGGTGGCGACGGACTCGCCCGTGGACACGTCGCCGCTGACCATGCTGAGCGTGCCGGGCGGGACTTTGATTCCCAGGCGCTGTTCGGCCCAGGCGAACGCTTCTTCCAGCGCGCCGACGATGGCGTGGGACGACTCGGGGATCAGGTGCGAGGGCTTCCAGACGACCGTGTTGCCGGTGACGAGCGCGGCCAGGACCTGGGCGATGGGGATGGCGACGGGGTAGTTGACCGGCGTGCTGATGGCGGCGACGGCACGCGGCTCGCGGCGGCTTTCCATGACCAGCCCGTCGATGTTTTTCTGGTACGTCTCGCCTTTGAGCGACAAACCCTGGGGCGCGACGCACTCCACGACACCGATGGCTTCGTCGAGGTCCAGACGGCTGTCAAAGAGCGTCTTGCCCATCTCGCGGGTCATGGTTTGCACGATCTCGTCGTAGTGGGCGTAGAGCGCCTGGGCGAGATGCAGGAACATCTTCGTCTTGACGTTGCCGGACACGGCCCGCCACGCGGGGAACGCCGCGTCGGCGGCCTGCATCGCCGTTTCGACTTCGGCGGCGGTGGTCTCGGGGACGTGTCCGAGGATCTGCGCCTTGTGCGCCGGGTTGTGGTTGGCGTGGAACTGTGTCGCCTCCGAGTCGCGCCATTCCCCGGCGACGTAGATCTGATACTGGCCGTTGCTGTTGATATGCGGTATGATGGGCATAGTTGACACTTCCTTAGTCCTGTGATTCTTCAGTGTGCTTGTTGATACATTGCTTCAAGAGACGTATTTTACCCAATGACGGCAGTATGCGGCGGCGTCCCATTGGTGTGGCTCACAAGACATTCCTCGACCAGCAAATCAGGCCAAAGTTCCCTGACTGCAACCCATAGTAGCCGACGACCGTGTCGTTGGGGCCACGCCCATCATAACGCGGACTAGCGTTGAAGTCGAACACCAAACGGTCGCTCCTGAATCTGTCGAAATAGATCGTCCGCGCCCCTGCCCCGATAGCAGCGTATGGAAAGTGCAGACGCCGCGAGAAAAACCGTAAGGCGGCCTCGTCGAACCGCAACCCTTGCGGCCTAATTTGGGTGGCTCGCCCCCGGTACAGGCGGTAGAGATAGCCGACGCCGACACGATGAAACAGTTTCCGGGTTACAAAGAGCCAATGACCTCTGGGTGATGAGTAGAACTCATGGTCGTATCGAGTCTCAGGGTCTTCTTCATTGTAGAAAAAACGGTGTCCGTGCGTATCCACGTCCGAAACTCTCTCGTCTGGAACGCGGTAGTTGTAGCGTCCTACGTTGACCTGGAGCGTTTCATAGCGTTGGTTTCTAATCTGTTTCTGCACAACTCTGATGTGTCCGTCCTCGCTCGTTTCTACGACAGGTGCCGCGTCGGCAACTGACGCCACAGGTCTGAGGCCGCTCATCCAGACACATCCGGTGATCAAGAGCACAGTAAAGAAGCAGGTCACATTGCGGCCCTCCATGCAACGAGCGCTGAATATCGGTTCGGTGGTTTTACCTGAAGGCCGGGCCAGCGCAGCAGGACGACCTCTTCTCGGAGTTGCTCTTTTGTCGCCGTGGCAATACGGGTCCGAAAGAGATCGATGCCGACGACTTCGTAGCCGAGCGAGGCCGCGATGTCGGCGAGCAACTGCCCCGTTCGGATCATCACGCGCAGATAGGAGGCCTGGTCGCCGACGACGTAGGCGAGTTGGGCGCCGGGCTTCAGGATCGTCCTGAGTTCCGCCAGATGCTTCGCCATGCCGCCGAAGTAGAGTTTCGTCACGCGCGGGTACATGCGCTCAAAGCCGGACGTTTTGCCGAGTTCGATCCGCCGCGCTTCGATGGCGTCGGCGATGCGCCCGATCTCCGGGTGCTGTACTATCCATTGATCGTCATCGTCGCCCTTGTAGATGCCGCGCGTGTTGGAGCGGATCAGGCCGCGCTTGAGAGATTGCAGATCGGCCTTGTTTTCGATGAAGCCGAGCAGTACGGTCTCTAATCGCGTCGTGCGCGTGTAGTCTTTTTCGTTCGGGTAGAGCGGGGACGTGATGACGGCGTCCACCGACTGCGGCGCGAGGATGTCCAGCATCCGGCGGGAGTCGGCGTGGTGGACTTCGGCAGGCGCACCCGCGCGGCCTTGGAGTTGCCGCAGATCGTCGGCCATCACTCGGACGTTGTTCAGCCAGGCTTCAACGACAGGCGCGTCGTCTTTGGCGGGGCCGACGCCCACTTCCGGGCCGAAGTGCAGGTTGCCGATGCGCGTGACGAGCGCCTTCGCCAAGGCCAGGAGTTGATGCCGGGCGTAGCGCCCATCGTGGTTGGTTTTCAGCGTTTCCAGCAGCGCCAGGGTCTTGTGCAGGGGGACGGGACTGATCGAGTTGGTCAGAAGCAGTTTTTCGCTTTCTTCCGGCAGACCCAGGAGAATGGGGGGTGCGGTCGGCCCTTCCGCCGTCAGTCGTGCAGTCACGCGGTCTGCGACTGCGGCGGAGTGGCTGAGTAGACCGTCGGGGTCCGGCGACCAATCGGCTTTGACCTCGCTGGCGAAGTGCGCCATCGGGCTGCGTTCGATGCCGACACTGGCGACGTTGTTCTTTCTGCACTCGACGATCGTCGTCCCGGTCCCGCAGAACGGGTCAAGGACGCGCCGCCCGGCTCCCAACTCGAAACGGCACAGGTAGTCCCGCACCAGGTGGGGCGGGAACGACAGGACGAAGCGGTACCAATCGTGCGCGGCCCGGTCGGCGGGCTGGAGTTTGTTGTCTTCCAGTCTGCGCGCTGCTTGTGCCGGAGGGTCGGGGGGGGATGCGGGTTTGTTCATAAAGGTTTTGTCTGGGTTGCCGTCGTCAACGGGGCCTCAGCGACAGACACGCCAGGGCCGCCGGTTCACCCGGCGGTGCGGACGGAGGGTTTCACACTTAGGCCCGCCGCAGCACCTGCCCCGACAGCACATCCGTCTGGACGCCGTCGCGCAGGGCGAAGCGCCCGTTGACCAGGACGTGGCGGATGCCGACGGGGAACTCGTGCGGGTCGGCGAACGTCGCCGCGTCATGGACGACAGCGGGATTGAAGAGCGTGATGTCGGCCTTCTTCCCCACGGCAATCTGCCCCCGGTCGGACAGCCGCAGCCGCTGGGCGGGCAGACTCGTCATGCGCCGGATCGCCTCGGGCAGCGACAGCACCTCGCGGTCGCGCACGTAGCGCGACAGCACGCGCGGGAACGTGCCGTAGGAGCGCGGGTGCGTCTTGTCCTCGGCCAGGAAGCTTTGCGGGTCGTTGGCGACGCCGTCCGAGCCGATCATCGTGTGCGGGTCGCGCAGGACCGACTCGACGTCGTCCTCGGACATGGCGAAGTGGACCGCCGCCACCCACCCGCCCTCGTCGATCAGGAGATCCAGCGCCGAATCGACGGGTCGCTTGCCCTCGGCCTGCCCAAGTTGCGCCAGCGTCAGGCCCTGCGTCTCGCGGCGCGTGCGTGCCACGCCGATCTGCAGCACGTTCCAGTCCCAGCCGGCGGCCTCGATCTCCTGCACGACGCGCGCGCGTACCGACTCATCGCGCAGGCGCGCGATGGTGTCCTCGTTGCTGCCGTCATTGGCCCACTTCGGCAGCAGGATCACGCCCAGTCCGGTCATGAACGCGGTGTACGGGTACTGGTCCGTCAGCACGTCCAGGCCGTCGGCGCGCGCCTGCGCCATCATCCCCAGGGTCGTCTGGACCTTGCCCCAGTTTTTGCGCCCTTCGACCTTGTGATGGGACAACTGCAGCGGGACGCCGCTGCGCTCGGCCACCGTCAGGGCTTCCTGGATGCTCTCGACCAGGGTGTCGCCCTCGTTGCGGATGTGCGTCGCGTAGAACGCGCCGGCCTCATGGGCGACGCGGGCCAGCGCCGTCTGCTCGTCCAGGCCGGCGTAGCCGCCGGGCAGGTACTCCAGGCCAGTAGACAACCCCACCGCGCCGTCAGCGAACGCCGACTCGAGCCGCGCCTGCATCTGGGATAACTCTTGGGGGGACGGGACGCGGTTGTCGTAGCCCAGCACGGACTTGCGGATGGTGCCGTGTCCCGCCAAGGTCGCGACGTTGCAGCCCAGGCCGCCGTCTTCCAATCGCCGCAGGTAGCCGCTCAGACGGACCCAGTCGATGGTCAGGCCGCCGCGCTCGGCCCAGCGCTTCTCCTGGGCGAAAACGGGATGGTCGACCATCAGGCCGATGCTGACGCCGCAGTTGCCGACCAGTTCGGTCGTCACGCCCTGCGCGATGCTGCTCCGCATGGGTCGGTTGAGGAGCAGCGAGAAGTCGGAGTGCGTGTGGATGTCGATGAAGCCGGGGCTGACCGCCATCCCCGTCACGTCCAGCGCCGGGACGCCCCCCTCCGGCGGCACGTCCCCGAGCGCCGAGATGTGATCGCCCGTCACGGCGATGTCCGCCCGCTGCGGCGGTCCGCCCAGTCCGTCGTAGATGGTTCCGCCGCGAAGAATAAGATCGCTCAATTTCGTGTCTCCCATCGGCCGCCCGGCACGCCGGACGTGGACTTAACGATCTCACGGCCCGGCAAGTTCCAGCACAGCCGGCGGGGACGCTACGCCGCTCGCCGGGAGGCGGACCGTCGTGACGAAGGTTTGGGGCGGTGGGAAGGGGCTTTTCCGTGGTCCATCAGG
>CAXUCQ010000008.1:0-2439 GCA_964249295.1 uncultured Armatimonadales bacterium
CCTAAGCCTTCGCTCATGCACTGAGGCGCTATCGATCAAGCGCTGTTTTGGCACCTGTCGTTCGTCCATCATCTGCCCGTCTGTTCTTGTGACATCACGAAAGGACTGATTCCCATGCGTCGACACACCCACTGGGCGCGCAACGGCGTCCTTTTCGCCTTCCTGTTCGGACTCGGCCCACACGGCGGGCGGCCCGCGCCCGCCCAGGAGGAACTGCGCCCCCTCCCGCCCCGTTCCGGGGCGGCGGTTGTCCATCCCTCGGCACAGGCCCTGCAGCAGATTCAGGCGCTGCTGGCGGCCAAGTCGGCGCTGACGGCGACCCAGAGGCGCATCGACTGCCACCTGCTGCTGGCGTCCCAGACGGCGCGCGGGCTGCCGGCCGCCGTCAACATGCGTGTCCTGGCGCCGCACCCGGACACGCAGCCGAACGCCCAGGGGCAGGTTGTTGTCGACATCAGCGGCCCCGTCTCCCCCGCCCTCCTGTCCGGCATCGGCGCGGTCGGCGGCTCCGTGGTCGGGGCCTGGCCCGGCGCCCTGATGACGCGGGCCAGCGTGCCGCTCACGCAGATCGAGACGGTCGCCGCCGTTCCGGGGGTGCGCTTCGTCCGCCCCGCCAGCCACGGGCATGTGCGGGCCGACCGCTCGGTCGCCGCTCCTTTGTCGCGCGCCGCTCCTTTGTCGCGCGCCGCTCCTTTGTCGCGCGCCGCTCCTTTGTCGCGCGCCGCTCCTTTGTCGCGGGCGCTCCTGCCAGGCGACCCGATGGCCGCGACGATGCCCCTGGCACGTCCGGTTACGGCGCTGCGGGGGGCGCGCGCCTGGGCCGCGGCGGCGTTCTCCCCGATGGCGGCGCCGATCAACCTCGTGAACACGGCCGACCCGCAGGGCGACTTCGTCCACCGGGCGGACCTGGCCCGCAAGACGTTCGGCTTTTCCGGCGCAGGCGTCAAGGTCGGAGTCCTGTCGGACAGCGTGGACGGGCTGGGGTTCGAGCAGCGGAACGGCCGGCTCGGCCCCGTCACCGTCCTGCCGGGCCAGAGCGGCGAGCCAGGGAGCGGGGAAGGGACGGCGATCCTGGAGATCGTCCACCGCCTCGCGCCCAGCGCGCAGCTTTATTTCGCCACGGCGTATGACACCCCGGCCAACTTCGCCCAGAACATCATCAACCTGCAGAAAGCCGGCTGCAGCATCATCGTCGACGACGTCGGGTACTTCGACGAGCCTCCGTTCGAGGACGGCATCATCGCCCAAGCCGTCAACACCGTGACGGCTGCCGGCGCGTTCTACTTCTCGTCCGCCGGCAACGACTACAGCGTGGACTACGACGACGGCTTCACCGCGACCTGGGAGGGGGACTGGAAGGATTCGGGCAAGACCTTCGACGACGGCCTGGGGGACGGCGCGGAGCCTCTGCTGGACTTCGGCGGCGGCATCTCACAGAATCCCGTGAACCTGCCCGTCGGCTACCCGAGCTTCTACGGCGAAGGCTACACCGATCTTTACTGGGCCGACCCCCAGGGCGGCGCGACCGACGACTACGACCTGTTCACCCTGGACGGCACCGGCGCCCTGTTCGACTTTTCGGACAACACCCAGGACGGCACTCAGGACCCGTTCGAGCAGGCGGTCTTCATCGCCGGCGGCTCGGCCCTGGTCGGCAAGTACAACGGGAAAGGGGTCTTCCTGCACCTGATCCTCAACGCCGACGGCACCGACTACCTGGGCATCGGCACGGCGGGCGCCACCTACGGCCACAACAGCGCCGTGAACGCCTTCAACGTGGCCGCCGTACCCGCCGACGGCGACGGGTTCGGCAACGGTGATTACTCGGCGGGCGAGCGGTTCTCGACTTCGGACACCACGGAGTTCTTCAGCTCGGACGGGCCGCGCCGCGTCTTCTTCAACACGGACGGCACGCCCCTGAACACCAAAGACCCGACCAACTTCGGCTCGACCGGCGGCGTGCTGCGCCTGAAGCCGACCCTGGCGGCGGCGGACGGCATCGGCGACTACTTCGACCCGTTCTACGGGACATCGGCCGCCGCCCCGCACGCCGCCGCGATCGCCGCGCTGGCGCTTTCGGCGCATCCCGGTCTGAGTCAGGCCCAGATGCACAGCCTTCTCACGAGTCCCAGCGTCTGTTATGACATCGACGGGCCGGGCTATGACCGCGATTCCGGCTATGGCCTGCTGGATGCCTACAACGCGGTCGCGGCGGCGAGAGCGCTCAAATAGGAAGTCTCAGTCCGCCGCGCCCCCCGCGCCCCCCCCCCCCCCCGCGGCCCCCCCCCAAAAAAGGGGGTAACCACCCCCCCCCACCCCCCCTCACACTGACGCCTATGCCCCCGCCCCGCCAAGGGTTGGAGCCGTAGCCGGGCGGCGATAGGCTGTGGTCGGCAATGGGATGGCACAGTGGACCTGAAGGAAGAAGCCCTGCTGGAG
>CAXUCQ010000008.1:2449-8276 GCA_964249295.1 uncultured Armatimonadales bacterium
CCCGCCCCACAACCGCCCGCCCCCGCCCGCCCCGCCGGCCCCCCCCGCCCCCGCCGCGGCTCCCGACCCAAGAAAGGTCCTTACCCATGCACCCGATCCGCACCGCCGGTACCGCGCTGGCGCTCCTGCCCGGCCTGCTCGGCGTCCGCCCCGCCGCCGCACAGACGGGGTACGCCTTCACCAGTTACGACGCGCCCGGCAGCATCTTCACTTCGATCGCCGGCGTCAACGACAGCGGGCAGTTCGCCGGCGTCTACGAAGACCAGACCGGGACGGCCTACGGCTTTTATGATCACGGCCCGTCCGTGCTGACCATCTACGACCCTTCCACGCCGCCGGGGACTCCGGGCGGGTTTCTGGAGATCAATGGGATCAACAACGCCGGCACCTACGTCGGCGACTACGGCGCCGGCACGGCGCACGGCTTCATCGGCAGCGGCTTCGGCCCCGTCGTCACGTCCGACGAGCCTGCCAACGCCGGCCTGTCCTTCGTGGGCGGCATCAACAACCATGGCGACACGGTCGGCACCTACCTGGGCAGCGACGGCAACGAACACAGCTACCTCAACAGCGGCGGCGCGTTCACCTCGTTCGACGTCCCCGGATACGCCACGTCCGAGGCCGGCGACATCAACGACTCGGACGTCATCGTCGGGGCGGCGGCGCCTGGGCCGGGGACCGGGCCGACGGTCGGCTACGTCAAGCAGGGCGGCGCGTTCAGCTTCATCGACATCCCCGGAGCCGCCGACGTGTACGCCAGCGGCATCAACAACGCCGGGGATGTCGTCGGGTTCTTCGACACGACCCTCAACGGCCCTGCCACGGGCTTCGTCGACGCGAACGGCGTCATCACGGACATCAGCTTCCCGAGCGGCAATCCGAGCTTCCCGACCCAGCAAACTTTGGTGAACGGCATCAACAACTCGGGCGAGATCGTCGGCGAGTATGTGGACGCCTTCGGCACGGCGCACGGCTTCTACGCCACCGTCGCCGCCGTCCCCGAAGCGCCCCCTGTCGGTCTGCTCGTTGTGGGCGGCGTCGTGCTGGCGTTCGCGGTGAGGAAGCGCCGGGGCGTCGGCGCCTGACACCGAAGCGTGACCACCTTGTCGTTAGCGCTGCGCCGCCCAGCATCGATGGCCTCTTCGCCGCCCCACCCGTCTTGACACACACACATGGCCCGGTCCGGCAGGGTCTGGTGCGGGCGAGAAAAACAACGGCACCGTGACGGAGAGACTTGACATTCAGGGAGACATTCTGTCATAGTGAACAGGCAGGCCTTCAGCAGCCCGCGCGCCGCCGTTTTTCCATTTCCCACAGGCGGCGCGCTCCGTAGTACCCACGCCGCTGGCGCCCTGCCACCCTGTCGTGTGTGGAGCGGACTCTCGAAGCGCCCTGTTTTGTCGTGCCGGACGTGATGCCGCGCCCCGTCCGCCCGTCGCGTCACAGCCCGATTGTGACCGAACCGCCTGCATCGTAGGACAAGGAGGAGATCACTCATGAAATTCTCGAAGTGTTGGCGCATCGCCCAAGCGGCGTCTGCCGGGCTTGCCCTCTCAGCACTGGCGGGCGCGGCCTGCGCCCAGCCGTCACCGGCCACGGCTCTGCCCGCGCGGCACGCCCGCGCGGGCTTTCAGCCCGGTCAGATGCCGGTTCGCAGCCTGGCCGGACTGACGGCCCCAAGGCCGGGGCTGTACGTCCCGGCCGGCCCCCTGGTGCCGCGCCTGGCGCCGAATTGGGTTCACCCCGGCGCCGGCGCCGATCTGCTGGCGTCGGCGACTCTGCCGGGGTCTACGCTCCGGCCGCCGGCCGCGACCACGTCGGCGACCTGGACGAACATCGGGCCGGCGCCCATCGGCGATGCCGGCGGCACGTTCGGCGGCGCTCCGGCCGCCGTGTCGGGCCGCGCGACCGCGCTCGCCGTCGATCCCACCAACTCCAACACCTTCTATGTCGGCGCGGCCAGCGGCGGCGTGTGGAAGACGACGGACGGTGGGCAGACCTACACCTCGCTCTCGGACAGCACGTTCGCCGACCTCGCCATCGGTGCGATCGCGGTGGACCCGAACAGCCCGAACACCCTCTACGTCGGCACCGGGGAGCCTAACAACAGCGGCGACTCCCAGTACGGCCTCGGCGTGTACAAGTCCACCGACGGCGGGCAGACCTGGACCCTCTACACCGGCCCGTCCAATGTGTTCGTACTCCAGGCCGTCTCCAAGATCGTCGTCGACCCGTCCAACTCGAACACGGTCTACCTGAGCCTCGCCACCGCTTTCCAGACGCCCGCCCCGTTCGGCGTCTACAAAAGCACCGACGGCGGCGTCACCTGGGCGAACACGACCGCCTCCATCACGACGGACGTCGTTTACAGCGACCTCGTCATGGACCCGACGCACCCGCAGACGTTGTATGCCGCCGTGGGCGATCTGTTCAACGAGGATGAGTTCACCGGCGCCGACTACGGCGTCTACGACGGCGTCTACAAGACGACGGACGGCGGCGGACACTGGGCGCTGGCCGGCAACTTCCCGCAGGGGACGCCGGTGGGCCGCATCTCGCTCGCCCTCGCCGCGTCCGCCCCGAACACGGTGTATGCGTCCATCCAGGACACCGGCGCCCAGAGCGGCAACTTCGGCGGGCTGCTGGGGCTTTTCAAAACGGCCGACGGCGGCACGACCTGGAACGACCTGCCCAACACGCCGGACTACCTGCAGCAGCAGGGCTGGTACGACAACACGCTCACCGTCAGCCCGACGAACCCCAACCTGGTGTTCGGCGCCGGCCAGGTCAATTACAATTATGCCTTCGGCAGCAGCCAGCCTTACGGACACCTGACGACGGTCACGGGGTCGCGCGACGGCGGGCAGACCTGGACCGACTACGCGGTGGGGGCCGGGGGTCGCGGGCCGCACACGGACGTCCACCCCGCCGCGTTCACGCCCGACGGGCGCCTGCTGTTCGGGGCCGACGGCGGCGTGTGGCGGCTGGAGAACCCCACCAACTCGTCGCCGACGATCCCCTCGGACCCGAGCGGCACGGGCAGCAACATCAACTGGACCGACGTCAACGGCAACCTGGACACGATCCAGTTCACCGGCATCGGGCTGGACCCGACGAACGCCAGCATCGCCTACGGCGGGAGCCAGGACAACGGCACGGAGAAGTACACCGGCTCGGCCGCCTGGACGCAGATCGTCGGCGGCGACGGCGGCTTCACGCGCGTGGACCAGTCGAACCCGCAGACCATCTACCAGGAGTACTACGGCATCAACCTGTCGCGCTCCGACGACGGCGGGCAGACCTTCACGTTCCTGATCAACGGCATCAACCCGTATGACCAGACGGGCAGCCAGGGCGGGCCGGTGAGCTACCAGGACCGCTCCGCGTTCTACGTCCCCTACATCCTGGACCCCGGCAACCAGTCACGGGTGCTCTACCCGACGGACCACCTCTACGAGTCCCTGAATCGGGGGGACCTCTTCCGGCTGATCGCCACGCCCGGACGGTCCGGCTTCAACGCCTTTGACGAGACCCTGAACGCGCTGGGCGTCAACGGCAGCACGATCTACGCGGCCACCAACTACAACCTCTACGCCACCGGCAACGACGGCCACACCTGGGCGGACCGCAGCATCCCGCAGTTCAAGAACGACTACACGCACTACCAGGGCATCGCCGTCAACCCCGCCAACCCGCTGGACCTCACCGTCGTGCTGGGTACGTTCACGGGCGTCGGCGAGGTGTGGCACTCGACGAACGGGGGCGCGGGGTGGAGCAACATCAGCGGCAACCTGCCCGACGAGCCGTATAACGCCATCGCCATTGACCGGGCGGCGGGCGTGATCTATGTGGGAGCCGCCGACGGCGTCTACGCCTCGACCAATGGGGGCGGAAGTTGGTCCCGCTACGGCGCCGGTCTGCCCGCCGTTCAGGTCGTGGACCTGCAGATCGAGAAGGGCCTGAACATCCTGGGCGCCGGCACCCACGGGCGCGGCCTGTGGGAGATTCCCCTCATCAGCGCCGCCGCGGCGCCGAAGCAGTAAGCCACCGGCAGAGCACAGGCCGGCGTGTCCCTGAGAGTCAGGTCGCCCCGGCAGGCGCCTTTCAAAACACGTAAAGGATAACCTTGATGGCACTCTTTTCTCGCAGATGCGCGGCGGCCGTCATCCCGACGGCCCTCACCCTGGCGGCGCTGGGCGCGGCCCGCCCCGCCGCCGCCCAGGCGGTGTTCGTCGTGTCGAGCGACGGCGAGTTCGGCACGGTCTCGCTGCAGACGGGCGCATTCACGCTTGTGGACGACAACTACTTCCCCGTGCAGATGGCGGCGCTCGGCTTCGCCCCGGACGGCACGCTCTACGGTCTCGCCACCGGGGGCGACGGCACCGACCTGTACTCGATCGACCCAACCAACGGCGACCTGCTTTCTGAGAAGAATGTCTCGGGCAACAGCATCAACGGCGGGAGCATCGTCGGGGACACGTTCTACGCGCTCAGCGCGGACCCCAGCGCCACGCTGTTCACCGTGAACACGACCACGGACACGTCTACAGACATACAGACCGGGACCGGTGTTGAGGCGGACGGATTGACGGTACTGGACGGCCGGGGCAACGTGTACGCCGCCGACACCAGCGTCAGCCCCGGCACCAACGGCGACGATGGCATCGACGTCATCAAACAGAACGGCGGCAGCGCCGCGCCGACGGTTCTGGGGACGGGGGACACCGGGCTGAACTACCTCTACTCCGGCGTCTTCACGAACAACACGCTGTACGGCTTCGGCGACGACAGCACGGGCGCGCTGGGCGTCTTCACAATCAACACCACGACCGGCGCCAGCACGTTGGTGGCGCCCGTCACCGGGTTAGCAGGCAACATCCTGTTCGCCGCCGCGCTGACGCCCGCGCCCGAGCCGTCGCAATCGGTCGGCCTGGGGTTCGGCGCTCTCGGCCTCGGCGGTTTGGTACTCCGCGCCAGAAAGAACCGCTGGCACGCCTAGAGGCGTGCCGTTTCGCCACTCATGCCTGGGGAAAAAAGGGGCGCTGCCGACTGGCACGCCCCTTTTCGTCATTCACGCCGTGGCTCCCAAGGCCGTAAGCGCGGGTGGAGGAGGCTTGTCCGCCTTGCCGTCGGCGCTGCGCCGCACGGCATCGATGGTTTCTTCAGTCACGGCCTTCTCGAAGCTGCGGTAGCCGGCCAGGTGGAAGCCGTGTTTCTTCGCCAGCGCGCCGATCTCCGTCGCCTGCGCCGTGGACACGTCTTTGCCCAGGGTGAAGGACTCGTAGCGGGCTTCCAGGGCCAGAATCATGGTCTCGGACATGCAGGCGTAGGCCGTCTTGGGCGGGAAGCCGAAGTTGAGGCGGAAGTCCAAATCGGGACCCGGCACGGACACCACGCCGCCCTCAATGACCAGCACATCGTCGCGCTCCCGAGACACACGGACGGACACGTCGCGGGGCCGGGCCACGTCGCAGACGACGCAGCCGGGCATGAGGTCCTCCGGCTCGATGACGGCGTCCCTCGCACTCGTGACGGTGATGACGATCTGGGCCTCGCGCAGGCCGGCGTGGACGCTGTCGAAGAGCGTGGTCGGGACGATGCCGCTCAGCTCCCGCCCCACCCGCTCCAGGCGGCTCAGGTCGCGCCCGATCAGCGCGATTTGGGCCGCGCGGGGGGCGAGCAGGTGGGCGCAGGTCCGCCCGATGGAGCCGGTCGCGCCGACGACGGCGACTTTGGCGTTTTCCAGCGAGATGCCCAGGCGCTCCGCCGCGTCCGTCGCGCCCTCGACGGCGGTGGCGACCGTGTAGGAGTTGCCGGTCGTGACGGC
>CAXUCQ010000008.1:8286-17526 GCA_964249295.1 uncultured Armatimonadales bacterium
CATGCCCAGGCGGGCGGCGACGGTGAGGCCGCCGTCGCCGACGACCGACGTGAAGGCGCCCAGGCCGATGATCTTCGCACCCAGCCTCTCGGCCATCTTCCCGCACTGGACCAGGCGCTTATAAACGAACTCCAACGGCAGTTCGAGAAGCTGTCGCGGGGTCAGAGGACACGCGATGAACCAGCCCTCGGCCTCCGCGCCGGTCGCGGAGCGGACGCCGGTGATGTGCGAGGCGATGATCGGCTCTTTGAACTTGATGGCCCATTCGACGGCGGACTCCGGCAGATACTTGGCCGCCGAATAAACGCCGCCCTTGCGCGCCACGTCGCGCTTGGCGTCGATGGGGTGAACGATGAACGCGAACTTCTCCAAGTCGAGGCTTTCTCCCTAGTCTGATGCTTCAGCGAACAATTCTCAGTTGTTCAGGGCCTGCACGCGGGGCGCCCAGTTCAGGCGCGACAGCAGGTCCATGTAGTCGGCGGGGCAGAGGTCGGCGGGCTTCTTGCCCGAGAGGGCGACGAGGACGCCTTCCATGACGTTGGTGCCGAACGAGCCGCCGTCGATCTGCGGCGTCGTCGTGATCAGGGACTTGACGCCGCGCTTTCGTAGGTCTTCCACGTCGGCAGGGCGGGTGGTGTTGGTCAGGACGGTCTTGCCCTGGAGGTCTTCCGGCATATAGCGGCGGATGTAGGGGAAATCGCCCGCGATGACGTCGGCCTCGGCATAGAAGCTGCCCCACTTGGGCGTGATCTCGTTCTGTTTCTCGCCGGTGGGGTAGAGCCACTTGAAGGGCAGGCGCACGATCAGCGGCAGGAGGACGCGGGCGGCCCGCTGCAGCGCGCCGATGGAGCGCAGCGCGACCGGGACGCCCAGGCCGAACATGAAATCCCCATAAACGACCGAAGCCCCCGTCTCGGCCAGGGCCTCCGCCATGCCGAATCGGTCCACGCCGGACACCAGCAGCACTTTCGCATGGGAGAAATCGACCGTCCCCTCGCGCTGCAGACGCAGCACGGTCTCGCGCTCCAGCGTGTTCTTCAGCCCGCTGCCGTCCACGACGGGGGTCTTCACGGCCGCCCGCGCCAACTGCTCGATCTCGCGGAAGGCGTAGCGGCGGCCCGCCGCCCAGATGTACATGTCAGTGCCGCCGAGGCCGAAGGCGTCCACCTGGCCGTCCAGTTCCGTCAGCTTCCGGCGGAACAGGCCCATGTCGCCGTCGGTGCCGATGCGCTCGATGCTGAATTCCTCGCCCAGAAAGGTGGCGGTGGCGGCCTTGTCGCGTGTCGTCGACCCCAGACTGATGCTGGTTATTCGCTTCATCTTCGGGACCACCCTTGCTTTTTTGGGGGAAATCGGCTATCATGCTGTGACGTACATTGTGTGGATAAGCCTCGCCTCCATTATAGCAGATGGGGCGGAGGAACGCAAGAGACCGGCCACCGCCGGATTTCAACATTAAGGACGGGCGAGCGAGCATGGAACCGCTGCGAATTGTGATTGCCGACGATGAGCCGATCATCCGACTGGATCTGCGGAAGACGCTGGAGAACATGGGCCACCAGGTGGTCGGCGAGGCCGGCGACGGCCAGAAGGCCGTCGATCTGGCGCGCGAGTTGAAGCCCAGCATCGTGATCCTGGACATCAAGATGCCCGAACTGGACGGCATCGACGCCGCCAAGATCGTCAGCACGGAGGGCATCGCCCCCGTGCTGCTGCTGACGGCCTACTCCCAGAAGGACCTGGTGGACCGGGCGACCGAGGCGGGCGTCTTCAACTACCTGGTCAAGCCGTTCAAGGAGGCCGATCTGATGCCGGCGATGGCGATCGCCATCGCGCGCTATGAAGAGTTCATGGAGCTGGAGAACGAGGTCTCCGACCTGGAAAACAAGCTCGACACGCGCAAGGCCGTGGACCGCGCCAAGGGCATCCTGATGGACCAGTACGGGCTGAAAGAACAGGAAGCGTTCCGCCGCATCCAGGTCCAGTCGATGAACACGCGCAAGTCCATGCGCGAGATCGCCGACGCGATCATCATCGCGCACAGCGTCTGAGTCGTCTCGAAAGACGGAACACGAATCGCATGAAACCCCGACACGCCGGTGTGCCGCCCAAAATCGGTTTTGGGCGGCGCAATTTGTTTCAGAAGCGCCTCGCGGAGCAGGCCCACGCCCATGAGGGCAATGCCCGACAACTGCGGGCGGCGCTGGAAGCGCGGACGCGCGAGCTGGCGACCGTGCAGGCGCGCATCCGCGAGATGGAGAGCGCGCACGACGAGCGGAACGCCGAGGGCGAGGCCCTGCGCCGGGTCGGCGAGGCGCTCGGATCGCTGTTCGACCTCGAAGAGATGCTGCGGGCCGTCGCCGGGGTGGCCGTCCAGGTGACGGCCACGGACTCGTCGCAGGTGTACCTGTTCAACGACGCCCACGACACGCTCGTCCTGCGCGCCGTGGACGACGGGTCGGCGACCGAGGACCTGGTCGGCAAGCTGCGCCTGAAGGTCGGCGAAGGGCTGGCCGGGTGGGTCGCCCAGCACAAGGAGGCCGTGGCCGTCGAGCACGACGCCTACCATGACGCCCGCTTCAAGTTCGTGCCGGGATTGGAGGAAGAAAAGTACCAGAGCATGCTGAGCGTCCCCCTGCTCTATCGCGGGGAGATCATCGGCGTCATCAACGTCCGCACGGTCAAGCCGCACACGTATTCCAAGACCCAGGTCCGTCTGCTGCAGTCGATCGCCGCCCAGATCGCCGGCGCGGTCGAGACGTCCCGCCAGTACCGCAAGCTGGAAAAGCGTGCGTCGCAACTGTCCACGCTGTCTGAGGTCAGCAAGACGATCACCAGCGACCTGTATCTGGAAGAGATCCTGCAGCTGATCGTGGCGGCGACGGCCAAGTCGATGTCGTTCAAAATCTGCACGCTGATGCTGCTCGACGAGGACAAGCAGGAGCTGATCATCAAGGCGACGCAGAGCAAGAGCCGGGACTATGTCAAGAAGCCCAACATCAAATTGGGCGAGAGCATCGCCGGGCGGGCGCTGGCCGAGGCCCGGACGATCACCGTGTACGACCTGAAACGCTCCGACGAGTACGCAACGCCGGACCTGGCCCGCCGCGAGGGCCTGGCGTCCATGGCCTCGGTCCCGCTGCTGGTCAAGAACAAAAAGATCGGCGTCCTGAACTGCTACACGGAAAAGCCGCACCACTTCAACGACGAAGAGATCTCCGTGCTGACGGCATTAGGCAACCACGCCGCCATCGCCATTGAGCACGGCAAGCTGATGGTCAAATCGGCGCTGATCCAGGAGATGCACCACCGCGTCAAGAACAACTTGCAGCAGGTCGCGTCGCTGCTGCGGCTCCAGATGCATTATGCGGGCGAGCGGAGCGTCGAACAGGTCCTGACCGAGAGCCTGAACCGCATCCTCGCCATCGCGTCCGTCCATGAACTGCTGGCCCGCGAAGATTTGGACATCATCAGCGTCAAGAAGGTCGCCGAAAGCATCGTCGCGGCGACCGGGCAGAGCGTCATCGCGCCCGGCAAGCACATCCGCATGAGCATTGAAGGCCCCGACCTGCTGCTGCCGTCCGCGCAGGCCACGAGCGTCGCCCTGATTTTGAACGAGCTGGTGCAGAACGCCGTCGAACACGGCTTCGGCGACGGCTCCGACGACGGCCAAATTCTAATTACGCTGCACGAAGACGCCCACGGCTTCCGGCTGGCCGTTTCGAACGACGGCACCCCCCTGCGCGACGATTTCGATCTGCGGCGGACCGACTCGCTCGGCCTGCAGATCGTGGACTCGCTCGTCCGGGGCGACCTCCAGGGCAAGTTCTCGCTGGCGAACGAAGACGGCCAGACGGTCGCGTCCGTCGTGTTCGCCAAATGATCCACGGGTGTCACGCGGACTGGTCGACCGTCTGCCCCAGGTTCGCCGGCAGGCTGACGAGAAGGCGAACCGTGACGCCGGCGACGCTGCTGAAGGCGTCCCGAGCGGTCGCCATTGGGGAGTCGGTCGGCGGCGCAGGGGCGACGGCAGCCATGCCGGGATCGACGGATTGTAAAGATTTGACGGCGTCCACCGGCGGCATCGCGTTACTTCCTCTCTGCTAGGCGCGCAGGTCGACGTTCTGTCCGAGGCTGGAGACGGACGGGAGCAGTCGGCCCGCTTCCGCCGCCTGCGTGTGGAGCGCCCCGAGCAGACCGGCTAGGGCCGTGTCCCCAGTCTGCATCCCAGCGAGGAGGGCGCTCTTGGTGCTGGACACCGCCACCGCGACGCCCACGGCGGGATTTGTGGCGGCCACCTGGCTGATCGTATCGTTGATCGACATCGGGAAGTTCTCCTGAGATCGATTATCGGCGCCGCCACTGCCCGCCTGAACTCTCAATCTTGCCGGACTTTGTTGACTTTCCCGCAGCGTTCGTGCTAGAATCGTCTTTGCAGACCCCGTTCTCACTCCGGTGACACGGGTCTTTTTTTCACGCAACCTAACGAGGAGAAGGCTGATGCTGCTCGGCACCCAGCGCGTGAACGCGCGCGGGCATCTGGAGATCGGCGGCTGCGACGCCGTGGACCTGGCGCGGGAATTCGGCACGCCGCTGTACGTCATGGACGAGCAGCAAATCCGGGACAACTGCCGCCGCTACAAGGCCGCGTTCGAGGCGCGGTACCCGAAGAACGAGATCTCGTTCGCGTCCAAGGCCTATCTGAACCGGGCGATTTGCAAGCTGATGGCCCAGGAAGGGCTGGGCATCGATGTCGCGTCGGCGGGCGAGTTGTACACCGCCGTCCAGGCCGGGTTCCCGATGCCGCACGTGTTGCTGCACGGCAACAACAAATCGCTCGGCGAGCTGCAGATGGCGCTCGATCACGGCGTGGGGCGCGTCGTCGTGGACAACGTCCAGGAGCTGCGTCAGCTCGCCGACCTGGCCCGGCAGCAGGCCAAGACGCAGCGCATACTATTGCGCGTCACGCCCGGCATCGACCCCAAAACGCACCGGCGCATCCGCACGGGCCAGGAGGACACCAAGTTCGGCCTGAGCATCGCCAGCGGCGCGGCGCTCGACGCCGTGACCGAGGCCCTCAGCTACGCCCCGCACGTCCAGATCACCGGCATCCACTGCCACATCGGGTCGCAGCTGCTGGACACGCACACGCACGAGCAGGCCATCGACATCATGGTGGCGTTCATGCGCCGCATCGCCGACACGACGGGGTGGACGCCCGAAGACCTGGACATCGGCGGCGGGCTGGGCATCCGCTACACGGAGGACCAGCAGCCGCCGACCTATGAAGAGTTTGCGGAGACGTTGACACATTCGCTCCGGGCCGCGCTGGACAGGCACGGCGTCCCGGCCCCCACCCTGCTCCAAGAGCCGGGCCGGACGCTGGTCGGCGAGGCCGGCACGACGCTCTACACCGTCGGCGTCGTCAAGCGCGTCCCGACTCCCGATCCCCCCGGCGCGCGCACCTACGTCGCCATCGACGGCGGCCTGTCGGACAACCCGCGCCCGCAGTTGTACGACGCCGTTTATGAAGTCCTGACAGCCAATAAGATGGGCGAGGCCAGGACGCAGCGCGTGGCCGTGGCCGGCAAGCACTGCGAGACCGACATCTTGATTCAGGCGGCGCACGTCGGCGAGGTCGCCACGGGCGACATCCTCGCCGTGCAGAGCACGGGCGCTTACAACGCCGTGATGGCGTCCAACTACAACCGCTTCCCCCGGCCTGCGGGCGTGTTCGTGCGGGACGGGCAGGCGGACCTCGTCTCGCGCCGTGAGACGTTGGACGACGTCGTGCGCCTGGACGTCGTGCCGGAGCGGTTGGGCCGGTAGGGGGTCTGCGCGATGCCGCACACATGGGACTTCTCCCGCCGCCCCACCCGACCGGACAGCGCGGCATCCCAGACGCCCGTCCTGACGCTTCTTCTGGTCGCGCTCAGCGTCCTCGTCACGGCGGCGTCGCTGACATCCGGCGATCAGACCGGAACGCTCTGGTCCCGCCTAGGCAGTTTCGGCTACGCCTCCCCCGAGCTGATCTGGAGCGGTCGCCTTTGGGGCCTGGTCACGCCCGTCTTCATCCACGGGAGCTGGCTGCACCTGCTCTTCGACATGGTCTGGCTGTACCAACTCGGCCTGGTGCTGGAAGCGACGCTGAACCAGGCCGTCTACCTGCTGTTTCTGATCGGGGCGGCGATTGTCGGGTCGGCGTGTGAGGTCTTGGTTTCGGGCAGCGCCGGCATCGGCATGTCCGGCGTCGTTTACGCCATGTTCGGCCTGATGTGGGCGGGCCGTGGCGCGGTGCCGGCTTGGGGGTCTGTGGCGACGCGCCAGAACTTCCAGATCTTGGTCGCGTGGGGCGTGTTCTGCGTCATCCTGACTCAGCTCCACATCATGGCGATCGCCAACGGGGCGCACGGCGGCGGGTTCCTGTACGGCCTGTGCCTGGGGTTCCTCTTTTTCAGCCCCCGGCGGCGCTGGGTGTGGGCCGTCCCGTTTGCGCTGCTGCTCGGCGCCTGCGTCCTGGCCGTCACCTGGCTCCCTTGGTCATCGGAGTGGACGTTCTGGAAGGGCAACCGCGCCTTTGATCAGGGGCGATACCGGCAGGCGATCCGCTGGTATCAAAACAGCCTGGCGCGCGGCGGCTCGGCCCCGGAGAACTGGTCGAACATCGGCGCGGCGTGGGCCAATATCGCGGACCAAGCCCGAGCCTCCGGGGATAACGCCGGGCTGGCGAAGGCGCAGTCGGAAGCCGCCGCCGCCGAGAACCGGGCCGGCCCGGACACAGCCGGGCAGTGACCATATGACAACCAAGAAACGACTCCTGTCCGGGATGCAGCCGACGGGCGGCGGACAGCTCCATCTGGGCAACCTCGAGGGCGCGCTGCGCCCGTGGGTGCGCCTGCAGGACGAGTACGAGATGTTCTGCTTCATCGCCGACTGGCACGCGCTGACGACGGTCGCCGAGAAGACGCTGGACATCCGCGCGGCCTCGCTGCAGACCGCCACAGACTATCTGGCGGCGGGTCTGGACCCCGCCAAGTGCGCCATCTTCCGGCAGTCCGATGTCAAGGAACACGCCGAGCTGCACCTGCTGCTGTCCATGACCACACCCGTGGGCTGGCTGGAGCGGGTCCCCACCTACAAGGTCAAGCGCGACTTAGTTCATGAGAACGACGAACAGGTCTCCTACGGCCTGCTCGGCTACCCCGTTTTGCAGGCCGCCGACATCGTCATCTACCGCGCCCACCTGGTCCCCGTCGGGCGCGACCAGGCCGCCCATCTGGAGATCTCGCGCGAGATCGCCCGCCGCTTCAACCGCATCGTCGACCGGGACGTGTTCCCCATCCCCGAAGCGCTCATCAGCGAAGGGACGGGCGAGATCCCCGGCTTGGACGGGCGCAAGATGAGCAAGTCGTATGACAACACCATCCGGCTGGCCGACACGCCCAAGGAGACCCAGAAAAAGATCAACAAAGCCTTCACCACGCCCGGCAAGATTCACATCACCGACCCCGGCGTCCCCGAAGGCTGCGTCGCGTGCCGACTGCGCCGCACCTACGACCCGGCGGGCTACCAGGCGCAGTGGGACGAGTGCCGCGACGGCCTGCGCGGCTGCGGCCAGTCCAAGAAAGAACTCGCCGAGATCATCAACGCCGACCTCGCCCCCCTCCGCGCCCGCCGGGCCGAATTGGAGGCCGATCCGGGCTACGTCGAAGGGGTCCTGCGCGACGGCGCCGCCCGCGCCCGCGCCGCCGCCGCCGAGACCATGCAGATCGTCCGCGCCGCGCTCAACTTGTGAAACGGCGGCAGTATTTTGCTGGCACAGTACACGAAAAACAGGGTACAATAGCGCAAGTTTAATGGAGGCTGATTCACAGACCGTCCCGGCCCTTGCCGGGGAGCGCCGTCCGTAGCGCCAATACGGACAGCCCTATGTCACCCTATTTACAACTGGGCCTGACCCTGCTGCTCGTCGCCCTGACCGGGTTCTTCGTCGCCGCCGAGTACGCGATGATCCGCGTCCGACCGACACGCATCGACGAACTCGTTGAGCAGGGGAATGCGCCCGCCCGCACCGTCCAGAAGATTCTTAAGAGCCTCGACACCTTCCTGTCGGCGACCCAACTCGGCGTCACGATCTCCACCCTCGGTCTCAGCCTCGTCGGCGAGCCGGTCATGGCGGCCTTGCTGCGTCCGCTGTTCGCCCTGCTCCACCACGGCCCGCAGGCGCGCGAGCCGCTGCACACCGTTGCGTTCGTCGTCGGCTTCGTGATCATCACGTTTCTGGAAGTCGTTTTCGGCGAGCTGCTGCCCAAATGGACGGTGATCGAGCACGCGGAGCGGGCCGCGTTCTTCGTCGCCTACCCCATGAACTTCTTCGTCCGCGTCTTCTTCCCCGTCGTCTGGCTGCTGGAAAAATCCGCCGGGGCCGTCGCCAAGATGGTCGGCCTGCACCCCGACGACGTCGGGTCGCATGAGCAGGCGCACTCCGAGGACGAGATTCTGGCGATCATGTCGCACTCCCAAAGTCAGGGCGAGCTGCGGCCTTCCGAACTTGAGATCGCGGACCGCTTGTTCGAGTTCGCGCACACGCAGGCCAAGGAGATCATGGTGCCTCGCGTGGATATGATCTGCCTGTCGACGACGTGGAGCATCGGCAAGAACGTCGAGGTCGCCATCGAGAACGGCTTCACCCGCTATCCGCTCTGCGAGCGCGACCGAGACCATATTTTAGGCATGGTCCACATCAAGGACCTGCTGGCGATCGCGGGCAACCCCAACGCCGACATCCTGACCATCAAGCGCGAGATACTCGCCATCCCCGAGACCAAGCAGATCGACGATCTGCTGAAAGAACTCCAAAAGAGCCATTCGCATCAGGCCGTCGTCGTCGATGAGTACGGCGGCACGTCGGGTTTGGTGACCCTGGAAGACATCATCGAAGAGCTGATCGGCGAGATTCAGGACGAGCACGACGAGCCGCCGCCCCTGCAGCAGTTGGACGCCACGGGCAGCCGCTTCTCCATCGCCGGCACGGTCGCGCTGGACGATGTTTCCGAAACGCTGGGCGTCCCCATCCACAACCCCGAGGACTACGACACCATCGGCGGCTACGCCCTGCACCAGCTGCGCCTGCCCGCCCGAGCCGGCCCGCACCCCCCCCACGGCCCGCAAGCACGTGCGACGGCCGCCCCGCCCCGGCCCACCCAACCCCGCCCGCGGATGACCCGGCCCCAACCCCCC
>CAXUCQ010000008.1:17536-18655 GCA_964249295.1 uncultured Armatimonadales bacterium
CGCCGCGGGGCGGCGCCCGCCGGGCGCGCCGCCGGGGGGCGGGGCCCCCGGCGCACGCCCGCCGCATCCGCCGCCTGCTCTTCACGCGGCACGACGCCCCCCCGCCACGGGTGCCGACGGAAGGCGTCGGAGGCTGACGGCACCGAGAAGGTCACAGAGTTGAGACACCAACAAGAAGTGGAACATACGCCGACGCCATCAGAGATCGCCGCCGCTGTTATGTCCATCGAAAGACGCAAGGCCGTCGGTACGGAGCAGCCTCAGCAAGAAGTAGACATCGCGGACGTGCTCCAACATCTCAACCTCGACATCTCGCCTGGCGAGATTTTTACAGAGGTCGCCAGACAGCGACAGAAACACGTCAAGGCGAGTCGGGCGAAGCGCCGCGCCGTTCTCGGCGCTCTGGCTGCGCTGGCCGTTCTGCTCGGGGGCGTCAGCTTCGTTTCAAACTCTCTGTCCGCCCCCGAGCAGACTACCCCGACGTACAGCCTGACCTGGCCGGATGTTCAGAAGCAAGTTCTCGCCCAAGATACAGCACCCTCGGGGCCGTTCCTCCGCACTCTGGCCGAGGTACCGGATGGACGGATGGTGACAGTCACAGCCGATGCCGTGTACTCAGCCGTGTCCGATGAGTGGCCGACTACAGGCCAAACTCGTCCAATCGACAACACTGTGTCAGAGATGAGATGGCGAGTCTGCAAAGTGGGCAAAGATTTGTACCTACGAGGCTGGACGGCTGAGCGGCTGTCTCCGCAGGCGGCAAAACTTGGCTCGGTCTCAGTCTACGACACGCCGACAGCGCCCGGTCTTGGCCCTTCTCCCATCCAGATCGGCGTGTGGCTAACGCCCGGCTCCGTCTTCTCCCCCTTCACCACGCTCCCCTGCGAACGCCCACTGGGCCAGCCATGGGAATGCTTCAATGTCCATTCGGTACAATCTGACGAACACACCTGGGAGAAGTGGTAGCAGCCATGCCCGAGGTTGTTGTCATCGGCGGCGGGGCGGCGGGCATGATGGCGGCGCGGCGGGCGGCGGAGTGCGGCGCTCAGGTCACGCTGCTGGAAAAGAACGACAAGCTCGGCTTGAAGATACTCATCTCCGGCGGCGGCAAGTGCAACC
>CAXUCQ010000008.1:18665-22399 GCA_964249295.1 uncultured Armatimonadales bacterium
GATGGAGGACGTGCGCGCGAAGTTCCGCCCCAACGAGGCGCGGTTCCTGAAGCCGTCGTTCTACAAGTTCAGCAACGCCGAGTTCCTCCGCCTCCTCCACGAGCGCGGCATGGCGACGTATACACGGCCTGACGGGCGTGTTTTCCCCGTCGAGCCGGCCAACGCCAAGGACGTGGCGGCACTGCTGACGCGCTGCTTGGAAGAGGTCGGGGTGCGAGTCCGCTACGGCGCGGCGGTGACGGGGCTGACGGCGCAGGACGGTGTGGTTCAGGGCGTCCGGGTCGGCGGCGAAACCGTCCCGGCGTCCCGCGTTGTTGTTTCCACAGGCGGGTCGTCCTACCCGGCGACCGGGACGACCGGGGACGGGTGGAAGTGGCTGACGGAACTCGGCCATTCGATCGTCCCCCTGCGCGCGGCATTGGCCCCGATCTACACGACGGAAGTGGAACCCGAGTGGTCCGGCGTCGCCCTCCGGGACGCCATGCTCCGGGCGCGGGTCGGGCGCGACGGCAAGGAGTTCGTGCGCTGGAAGGGCGACCTGCTGTTCACGCACAAAGGCGTGTCCGGCCCGACGGCATTAGGCGTGTCACGCGAGATCGCGGAGCGGTTCGACGTCCAGACCGCGTCCCTGGAAGCCGATCTGCTGCCGGACACCTCGTTCGAGGAACTCCAGACCCGCCTCAGAGCGGAGATCAACGCCAACCCACGCAAGACCGTCGCCGCCCTGGTCGCCCCCTTCCTGCCGAGCCGCCTCGTCGAGCCGCTGCTCGCGGCGGCGGGCGTGGACGGCCCGACGCGCGGGGCGCACCTCCCGGCCAAAGCCCTCAACAAGCTCGTCTCGACGCTGAAGGGCTGGCCGGTCGGCACCGTCCGGCACGTCCCGCTGGAGCGCGGCGAGGTCGTCGCGGGCGGCGTGTCGCTCGACGAAGTGGACCCACAGACGATGCAGTCGCGCCATGTCCGGGGCCTGTACCTCTGCGGGGAAGTGCTCGACATCGCCGGCCCCGTCGGCGGGTACAACCTGCAGGCCGCGTGGAGCACGGGCTGGGTGGCCGGCGAATCCGCCGCGCGCACGGCTTGACTCCGCGCCCAGTCAGCGGCTATAATCTTTCTCGACAACTTCATCGTGCCCTGCTCTCGGTGTGTCGCGGTCAACGCGGCGCTTAAATGGGGAAGTCCGGTGCGTCTCGGTCACACGAGGCAATTCCGGCGCTGTCCCGCAACTGTGACGAGGTCCCACCCACGGTGGGCCTTCCAGCCAGAATGCCAGCCGAGAGCGTCAGGTGTCGCAGCCATGCTGCCCCTGATCCGAACGCCTGCGCGCGACAGGCGGAAAGGACCTCGCCTTGCATCGTCACGCCTCGTTCCGGCGGCCAGTCTCGGCCCGCCACCCCCCGCCGTCTGTGCCACAGGCGGGTTTCACCCTGATCGAGCTGCTCGTCGTCATCGCCATCCTCTCGATCCTGGCCGCGACTCTGTTCCCCGTCTTCGCCCAGGCCCGTGAAAAGGCCCGCCAGATCACCTGCGCGTCCAATCTCCGACAGCTCGGGCTGGCGGCGCTCCTTTATGTCCAGGACAGCGACGACACCTGGCCGGTCGCGCAGTACCAGGACGGCGCGCGCACCCAGTACTGGGCGTGTGCCAAGACGGCGCCGGGCGTGTTCGATCTGTCGCAGGGACTTTTCCAGCCCTACGAGCGGGACACACAGGTGGGCCGCTGCCCCTCGTGGACGGGAACGCCCAGGTTCGGCGACGGCAACGGCTACGGCTACAACTGGGGCTATCTCGGCTCCGACATCTATGTCGATCCCGACAGCCCGGACTATGCCGGCAATCACGGCTACGACCACTGGCCGGATCTCCCGCCGCCCGCCGTCGATGCGGAACTGACGCACCCCGCACAGACGATCGCGTTCGCCGATGCCGGCTTCTACAGCGGAACGATCATGGTCGAGACGATCTACATCGACCCGCCCAGTCAGTGGGGCGGCAACCCCACCGTCCATTTCCGTCACGTGGATAGCGGCTTCACCCACGATGCCCTCAGTGGCGCCACCAACTACCAAGGCCTCGCCAACCTGCTCTTCTGCGATGGACACGTCAAAGCCTACACGCAGGGCCAGGTCACGGCATTGGGCGACAGTCTCTTCCAGCGCGGCTGAGGCGCATCCTCACCGCGCGCGACCAAACGACTCAGGATAAACAATGAAACGGATTTTTCTGACACTCTGCGCCGCCCTGCTCGCCCTCGGGGCGCCGCTCGCCCAGGCACAGACGCCGTCCCCGCTGATCACCCAGACCGTCGGGACCGGCAGCAACACCTCCTACTTCGTCATCAATTTCGACGACGGCGCGAACAACACCGACAGCGCGGCTTCGGATTATGCGTTCGCCTACCACTGGAACACGAGCGCCGCTCCCACCGGCGAGACCATGCTCATGGCGCTGAACCAACTCACGAACCCGACACTTGGCGTCAATCAGACCTACTACGCCAGTTTCGACGCCTACTTCGTCAACGGCTTCACCTACCTGTCCCACTCACAGACGGGCTACTACAACAGCAGTACGGACCAGGCCTCGTGGTCCTACTGGGTCATGGACGGCGGGGCGTGGTCGCAGCCACAGGCATACGGCGTGAGCGGACGGCCTCTCTTCAACGGCTCCTATGACGGATGGACCTTCCATGTCGGTCCCGGATCAGCCTCCGCGCCGATCACCCCAAACGCCGCGCCGGAGCCGACATCTCCGGCGGTGTTCGCCGGGGGCGGGGCGAGTCTGCTCCTGTTGATCTGCCTGCGTCGGCGACAAGGCCGCTGCGTCTCCTGATCCCCCCGGCGTGGCCCGGCGGACGATCCGGCCGCCGGGCCGGAAACTTGCACCCCCGACGGCTTGCTTTTCTCCCGCGTCGTGTGCTATACTATCCCTCGACAGCGCATCGGGGCGTGGCGCAGCTTGGTAGCGCGTACGGTTCGGGTCCGTAAGGCCGCAGGTTCGAATCCTGTCGCCCCGATCTTTCTGCTGAACGGTCTTGCCATGAATATCCTTGGCAGCCTCGTCAGCCCTTCACCCCTCGCCACTTCCATTTCCTGTGGTCTGCCGCGCTTCCCTGCTGACGATGCACTCAGCCCCAACGTCGGCAGCCGCGACTCGTCTTTCTCTGGCCGCCCTTCACAGGGGCGGCCTTTTTCACGCACAAGATTTTCTGTATCGGCGGCAGCATCCCCGTCTGTCCCGCCGCACCAGAAGACAAGAAACATCATGCCCGCAAGTGGGGCAAAGAAAGCGATTCGAACAGTTTCCCTGTGGAGAAGGACGGGGAAAACCGATAACTCAGCAGCAGGGATTTTTCGCGGGGACGGCCCCAGACAAAACAACGGCGCGTGATGCGTCTTGCTTCGAGGTAAGAGAAATGAACAGTGTCATCTCCTCCCCAGGGCGGCGCGTGATGGAGGTCCTTCCCCACGCGGTGCGTGAATTCGGCATCGAGGCCCGCAAAGCCGGCGGCGCCTGGGAGGCCGCGTTCAACGGGCCGATTCACGCCTGGACGGACCCGGAGTCGCGGCAGACGCAGTACCTCGCCACCGTCCGCCTGGCGCGGATGAAGGACCCCGTCTCCCGCGAGCTGTACTCGACCAACCTGATGTTCTACCTGACGGCGGAACAGATGCACGGGATGCACAACGTCTACGACCTGGCCGCCCGAGTCCCCTTCACCCGCATCCGCGCCCCGC
>CAXUCQ010000009.1:0-17648 GCA_964249295.1 uncultured Armatimonadales bacterium
GAACGACGGGAAATACTCGCCGCCCAGCGGGAAATAAGACTGGAACACGACGACCTGCGCGGGAGGAACGTCGAAGGGTGCGCCGTACATCTCCTCGGCGGGCAGCACGAAATCGCCGACACCCTGCGCGATGGGATGCTTGGGCGCGCAGACCCGGATCTCCTCGGTGTCTGCGGGATTCTCCACTTCGCGCCAGCCGCCCTTCAGGTGTCCGGTCGCGCCGAGAACGGCCCGGAAGGGCTTGGAGTAGTGCGCCGAATGGAGCGCGATAAATCCCATGCCCGTGTGGACGGCCTGCTTGATTTTATCCGCGATCCCGTCCTCAAGCTCGTCATGGCGGGCGTGGCCCCACCAGATCAGCACGCCGGTCTCCGCGAGGCCTGCCTCGGTGACGCCCTGACTCGGGTCGTCCAGGTTGGCGGTCGTGGCGATGATCCGGCCGCCGCCCATCTCGTTCAGGCCGTCGGCGATGGCGCCGTTGATGCTCTTCGGGTACACCGATTTCGGGGCGTGGCGAGGGGCTTCGTCCCAGACGAGGACGCGCAGGGGTTCGTTCAGGGATGCCATCGTGGTTACTCTCCGCCGGCGCCGACGCCCGGCTCCGTCATTTTTCGGGCATCGAGCAGCTCTTGAAGCTGTTCCGCAGGTAGGATGCCTTCTTCCGTCACCAGGGCGCGTACCGTTTTGCCCGTGTCGACCGCGCGCTTGGCGAGCTTGGCGGCGGCGTCGTAGCCGATCACCGGCGCCAGGCTCGTGACCATGCTCATCGACCATTCGACCAGGCTTTCCGCGCGTTCGCGGTTGGCCGTCAGTCCGGCGACGGCTTTCTCGTTGAAGACCTGGACCGAGTTCGCCAGATACGTCAGCGAGTCCAGCACGTTCCGGGCCATCACGGGCAGCATCACGTTCAGGTCGAGATTGCCGTGCGTGTTCGCCACGCCGACCGTGACGGCGTTCCCCATCACCTGACAGCACACCATCATCAACTGCTCGCAGATGACCGGGTTGACCTTGCCGGGCATGATCGACGAGCCGGGCTGTACCGCCGGCAGCGACAGCTCCCCCAGCCCGCAGCGCGGCCCCGACGAAAGCCAGCGGATGTCGTTGGCGATCTTCAGCAGCCCCGTCGCCACGGTCGCCAGTTGATTCGCCAGCTCCACCGCGCCGTCCTGGCTCCCCTGCGCCTCGAAGTGGTTCGCAGCTTCGACAAACGGCAGCCCGAAGCGCCGCCCCAGCTTCTCCGCGACGGCGGCGCCGAACCCTTCCGGCGAGTTGATGCCGGTCCCGACCGCCGTGCCGCCGATCGCAAGTTCCATAAGACGCGGCAGGACGGACTCGAGCCGTGCCACGGCCAACTCGATCTGACGCGCCCAGCCGGACGCTTCCTGTCCCAGTCGGACGGGCGTGGCGTCCATCAGATGCGTGCGTCCGATCTTGACGATCTCGTCCCACTCCTCGGCCCGCGCGAGCAGTGCCGAGTGGAGGGCGCGCAATGCCGGCAGCAGATGGCCGGTCAGCTCCAGCGCCGCCGCCACATGGATCGCCGTCGGAATCACGTCGTTGGAGGACTGACTCTTGTTGACGTGGTCGTTCGGATGCACCGGCGCTTTCGACCCGATCACGCCGCCCATCCGCTCGATCGCGCGGTTCGAGATCACCTCGTTGGTGTTCATGTTGGTCGAGGTGCCGGAGCCGGTTTGGAAGATGTCCACGATGAACTGGTCATCCAGCCCGCCGTCGCTCACCTCGTCGGTGACGGCGATGATCGCGGCGGCGACGTCGGCCTCAAGCAGCCCGAACTGGAGGTTGGTCTCGGCGCAGGCGCGCTTGATCGCCCCCAGCGCGAGAACGAACGGGCGTGGGAAGCGCAGGCCCGAGACGGGGAAGTTCGCCACGGCGCGGGCGGTCTGCGCCCCATAATAGGCGCTGGCCGGGACCTGGAACTCGCCCATCGAGTCGCGTTCGGTGCGTGTGTTTTCCATGAGGTCTTGCTGCTACTTCTGCTCGCTGGACAGGTGGTAAGAAAGGACCGCGAGTTCCTGGAGGAAGGAAACGTTCCGTATGACGATCCGCTCGGGGACGCGCAGGATGATCGGCGCGAAGTTCAGGATGACGCGGACGCCGGCGGCGATCGCTTGCTCCGCACCCGTCTGTGCGGCGGTGGCGGGGACGCTAAGGATCGCGATGCGCGCCCCGATCTTGGCGTTGCTCTGCCGCATCTGGGACTCGTCCTGGATGACGAGTCCCCCGTGAACCTTGCCGATCTTCGCCGGGTCCTTGTCGAAAGCGGCCGCGATATGAAACTTGTGCTCCCTCAGCCCCGGATAGCCGATCAACGCGCTGCCGAGGTTGCCCGCGCCGATGACCATGATCGGCTGGGTCTGGTCGATCTTCAGGATGCGCGCGATACGCCCCTGCAGTTCGACGACGTTGTACCCGACGCCCGGCTTGCCGAACTCCCCGAAATAGGACAGGTCTTTGCGGAACTGTGCGGCGTTGATGCCGGTCTGTTTCTCGACATCGGTGGATGAGATCGTGTCGACACGCGACGCTTCCAGGTCGATCAGGTAACGCAGGTAGGTCGCGAGACGCTCCAGAGTCGGGATCGGAGGCTCCTTCGGCACTTTTGGGCTGCTGTTCAACGTATTCATTCCGAAGCCGAACGCCTGGCGCCGGGTGTTTGTGAATTATCCCACAGCCGTATTATACTGGCTGCGCGGGACACAGTCAAGCCCCAGGCGTCGGCGCGTTGACAACCGCCAAGTTTCCGGTCATAATGATTGTGTAACACCCATGAGTCTCG
This sequence comes from uncultured Armatimonadales bacterium, assembly GCA_964249295.1. Lineage (GTDB taxonomy): Bacteria > Armatimonadota > Armatimonadia > Armatimonadales > Capsulimonadaceae > CAZZVX01. Next base: position 2,804 of record CAXUCQ010000009.1, read on the forward strand.
ATGAGCGTAAATGCAAAATACTAGGGGCCGTCGTGCGGGACTATGTCAGCACCGTCCGCCCCGTCGGCAGCGAGGAGCTGGCGGCGCGGCACGCCTGGGGCGTGAAGGGTGCGACCATCCGCAACGAGCTGGCGGAACTGTCCGACCTCGGCTACCTCCGGCAGCCCCACACCAGCGCGGGGCGCATCCCCTCCGATCAGGGCTACCGCTTCTACGTCGATCACCTGATGGTCCTCCGGGACGCCGACCCGGACACGCCCGCGCCTCCTAAAGACGAGTCCTTCTCCGCCGAACTCGACGCCCTTCTGCGCCAGACCTGCGCCCTGCTGACGCGCACGACCTCGTACACATCGGTCGCCACCCCGCCCCGCCCCGCCGACACGCGGGTGAACCAGATCCTCCTGTCGGCGGTGGGCGACGGGCGTCTGCTGATGGTCGTCGTCCTCAGCACGGGCCAGGTCATCAACCGCCTCGTGCCGGAATTCCCTGGCGTCGGTGCGGCTGACCTGACGGCCCTCGGGAACGCGCTGAACTCCGTCTACGGCGGGCAGTCTCTCGACACAGTCACGAGCGCCGAGTCGCTTCCCCCCCCGACGCCCGACGAGTTCTCCCCGTCCCTGCGCGCGGTTTTCGGCACGCTTCTGGCTGCCGTCCAGAAGACGATCCACGTCGCCGCCGATGAGGACAGCGTCTATCTGGAAGGCGCCAGCGAGATCCTCCGCCAGCCGGAGTTCCGCGACTCCCCCAAGCTGGACGGGCTGTTGGAGACGCTTCAGCGGCGGACCCTGCTGTTTCAGACTCTCTCGCGCGCCCTGCTCGGCCCGGAAGTGACGGTCGTCATCGGGACGGAGAACCACGTCGCCACCATGCACGAGTGCAGCGTCGTCACCGCCTCCTACTTCATCGGCACCCGCGAGCGCGGGACCATCGGCGTCGTCGGCCCCACCCGCATGGACTACGACCGCGCCATCCCCGCCGTCGGCTTTTTCGCGCGCACCCTCACCCAGACCCTGAGCCGCCTCGGCAGCCGCTGATCGCTAGTCTCCGCCCGCACCCATTGTCGGTGTTTCTACCTTTGTTGGAGTTTTCACCTTCCTCATCCGGTAGTGGCCGATCTAGTCTGCTGTGGTAGGATGAGCCATGCCGACACAGCCTCTGCACTGCGCTTACGGCGGCTGCTAGGCTGGCGCAGTGACGAGAGCATCAGACTACGCTGAGCCACTACCGCTCATTTTGGGGGTTGCCTTGTTGAACCAAAGCAAATCCATGAACTTAACGTCAAACGAGTTTATCGAAATGTTACAGAGCGATGATCCTGCAACCAATGTGCGCGCCGCTCATGTAAACATGGAAGAGGAAGAATGGCTCAGGGTCATAACGAAGTACCCGGATGCAAAAGTGTCCGTCATAAGCAACAAGAATGTTCCCATCAGCGTCTTGACGCTACTTGCCAAGGACGAAAGCCCAAGAGTGCGGTTTGAGGTTGCAATGAAAAGAAAAGCAGGAGATGATTTGTTGAAAATGCTCGCCCATGACGGCAACGAAGGGGTGCGCCAAAGAGTGGTTTGCAACGCAAAAACGCCGCTATCGGCACTGCGAACTTTGGAAAAGGATGAAGTAGGCGAGATTGCGGAGGTCGCAAAAAAGCGCATCCAGTCCGAGAATCATAAAGACTAAGCTCTGATATAGGGCGGACCAGCTCACGGGCGAGAGCGGCAACGGCTACTCGTGGCACGGCGTGGGCGCCTACGCCTTCGCCATGACCTACGACCACAACGGCAACCGCCTGACCCGCACCCTCGCCAACCCGAACGGCTCCTACGCCGACACCTACGCCTACCAGAAGAACGCCTACAACGGCAATCTGCACACCGACGAGCTGCTGAGCGTGACCGGCAGCCTCTCGGGCAGCAAGGCGTACACGTATGACCAGGACGGCGACCCGCGGAGCCTGGACGCCAACGGGGTCTGGCTCTACCTGACCACGGACGAGGAGGACCGCGACGCCCGCTTCGACTTCAACGCCGGGCCGGGGGCGGGCAGCGTCTACGAATGTCGGCTGGACCCTCCGCAATGGACACGTTCAGAATAGAAGATTTCATCAGAGACAATCCCGATCATCCACTCCCAGAGTTCAGAAAAGTCCCGCCAGACGAGGCGCAGGCATTGGAAATGACCTTCGCCCGGCACGCCGGCTTTGATGGCACGGAAGACGCACTGACGCTGCTCTTGACGCTGTTGAAATCTTCTGTTCGTCTAGACGAAGTGTCCTCCAGAGATGAAAGTTTCTCAACAGAAACGGCGTTGAGCCGGGCGGACGTGACGCCCGGCAGGTATGCTTACGTAGATTGGGGCCGTTTCGACGACATCGACGAGTTCGCGTTTGCGGATTTAGAACGTCACCTTGACGACATCCACTACAACGAGGACATCAGCATCTTCGATGAAACCTGCACATGGCTGCTTTTTCTGATGCATTATGGAGACGTGCGTCTTGTTAAACATTGACGCATCCGCTTGTCAGAAAACGGCGGCTCGGCCTCGGACAGCGACCAAAGGCCGCGCACGTTCTTCCACAGCGCCGACGGCCACACCCAAAGCCCATGTGTAAGTCCCAGGGATGAACCCTGAGCCGCCAAGAACAGATAGCCTGTCTGTGAAAACGCAGGTGACACTGTCGCCTCTGCTCGCCCGCGCAGGCGGGCAGTCTTCTCCGCGTCAGCCCAGGACTTCAGTCCTGGGGGGCTTACTGCGGACGCTTCCTCACCGCCTTCCCGGCTTGCTTGACAGCCCCCTCCCCCATCAAGGTATAATCAAAAAAAGGTTTCCGGCGTGTCCGGCCCGACGGAAGCCGTCGGACACGGGCCGCGAAGGGACAAACGATCCCATGTTAAGCATGACAAAACGCGCCGATTATGCGCTGCTGGCCCTCTCCTATCTCGCCTCCAAGGCAGACGATGAGACGCATCGGCTCGTTAATACCAAAGAAATCGCGGAGCAGTTCGAGATACCCGTTGAGATGCTCGCCAAACTCCTCCAGGCCCTCGCCAAGAACGGCCTGGTGGCGTCACACCCCGGCCCCACGGGCGGCTATCGGCTGCTCCGCAGCGCCAAAGACATCAGCGTCGCCGAGGTCATGACGGTGATCGACGGCCCGGTCTCCATCATGCCCTGCTCGAGCGGGCAGAACAATGCCTGCAAGCAGTACGACCGCTGCACCATCCGGGACCCGCTGGCCGAAATCGAGATGCGGGTCAAGGCGCTGCTGGAAGACATCTCCATCGCCGAGATCACCCTGCCGGCCGCCCTCCCCGTGTTCGAGGACTATTCACACAGACGGTTCGCCGCCGGCATTCCCCTCGGGTAAGGCTTCCCACGATGCAGTCGCCGACCTACATGGACAACAACGCCACCACGCGGCCAGACCCGCGCGTGGTAGAGGCAATGCTCCCCTTCTTGACAAGCATCTATGGGAACGCCGCGTCGCACGCGCATGTGTTCGGCTGGCAGGCGGAGGAAGCCGTCGACGGAGCGCGGCAGGAAGTCGCGCGATTGATCGGCGCGGACGCGCGGGAGATCGTCTGGACCTCGGGCGCGACGGAGTCCGACAACCTGGCGCTCAAAGGCGTCATGGAGGCGTATGCCGACAAGGGCGATCACCTGGTCACCGTCGCCACCGAGCACAAGGCCGTTCTGGACGCGGCCAAGCGCCTGCAGGCGCAGGGCAAGACTGTCACCTATCTCGGCGTTGATGCGGCGGGCCGTGTCGATCTCGAGGCCGTCCGAAACGCGCTGACGGACAGGACCGTGCTGGTGTCCGTGATGCTCGCCAACAACGAGACAGGCACCCTCCAGCCCGTCGCCGAGATCGGGTGGCTCTGCCGGGAGCGCGGCATCGTGTTCCACACGGACGCCACCCAGGCCGTCGGCAAGATCCCCGTCGATGTCGATGCGCTTTCGGTCGATCTGCTTTCCCTGACCGCGCACAAGATGTACGGGCCGAAGGGCGTCGGCGCGCTCTACGTCCGGCGCAAGAATCCGCGCGTCCGGCTGACCCCGCAGATGGACGGCGGCGGCCATGAGCGCGGCTTCCGGTCGGGGACGCTGAACGTCCCCGGCATCGTCGGCTTCGGCAAGGCCGCCGAACTGTGTCGGCTTGAAATGAGTCGTGACGGCCTTTACACACGATGCCTGCGTGACGCCCTGCACGAAGGATTGTCCCGTCACATCCCCGACCTAGCGCTCAACGGCCACCCGACCGAGCGTCTGCCGAACACGCTGAACATATCCCTCCCCGGCCTCGCCAGCGACGCGCTGATGGCTGGCCTTCCCGACGTCGCCCTCTCCTCCGGCTCGGCCTGCTCGTCGGCGTCCATCGAGCCGTCGCACGTGCTGAAAGCGATGGGGCTGACGGACGCCCTCGCCCACGCCTCGCTGCGCTTCGGCGTGTCCCGGTACACGACCGAAGGAGAGGTCGAACACGTCGTGGCGAAAGTCACCGCCGTCGTGGAACGCCTGCGCGGCCTGGGCATGGAAAAGGCGCTGGCCACCCGATGAAAAACTGTCCCCACTGCCTACGCTGTCTCCTCTCGCACGCCAGCGCGCGCTGCAACTGGTGCGGGAAGGCCATCGAGGACGGCGACTATCAGGCCACCGCTCTGGCCGAGCGAGAAGCCTTCTTCACGCACCAAGCCCAGCGCGACGCCCAGAGCCTCGCGGACGCCTACGCCATCAACGTCAACGCCTATGACCCCGGCGGGATGGCCGTCAACCCGTTCCGGGCCACGTCCGGTCTCCGTTACCCCGTCCCCGGAACGGCTTCCCGTCAGCCGGCGTATGAGACTCGGAGCGCGCCGAAGACCGCTCAGGAGCAGACACCGGCTTCCCAAGCAGACGATCCGCACGAAAATTGCGAAAACGAACCCGAGACGCAGGATCGTTTCCACCACCTCGAGTTGTGATGACGATGAGCAACACCCCTAACAACGCCGATGAGGGAGCAGAGCGCCCCGCATCCCAGGAGAGAGTTACCGGCGCAGAGTTGACGCAGGCCATGGCCCGTATCGAGGCCCGCCGGCAGGCTGAGGCAAAGCGCCCCGCCGGAACCGTCCCGTTGGGTCAGGCTGTCGAGGAGATGGACCTGGCGGTCACGCCCGAGGAGCTTCTGGCGGAGGTCGAGGCGCTGCGACGGACGGCCCGCTCTCCCCAGTCCCTGCCGACGGCTTCCGTCATGCCCGTGCCGATCCCACAGGGACAGACCTCCGCCGTGGAAGACGCCGCCGCGCCGCTGACGCACTGCCCGGCCTGCTCACGCAAGCTGCTGACACAGGCGAGCGCTCTCTGCAACTGGTGCGGGGCAAAGATCAACGACCCGCAGTATCAGGAACGCGCCGCCCGCAGCAGGCAAACCCTAGACCGGACCGAGTTGACTCAACTAGAAACGCTCGTCCAGGAAGAGACGCGATACGGCGTTTTCGGGCGCCTGAAACGGCGGGCCAAGCAGAACCCCGGCAGCAGAAACACGCTCGGCTGACACCTGATCATTGACGCAGCTGCATAGAGAAAGACCTCTGATGAACCCACCGAACACGCCCGAAGAGCCGCTCAAGAACGTGGAACTCGAATCCGCGATTCTGGGGCTGCGGATGACGCTCACCCCGGAAGAGACCGCCGAAGCGCGCGAGAAGTTTCTCCACCGGCTGCGCATCAGTCCTCTCGCCGTTCCGACGCTGCAGCCGGTCGCCACCGGCCCGGACGGCGCCGTCCTCCCGAACGCGCCCATCAATCTGCTGGTCGTCAACACCGACGCGGGCGTGAGCGGTGTCCCCGCCTTCACGACTCTCGCTGGCCTCCGCGCGGCCCTGCCGGGCGTCGAGAACGGGATGTTCCTGACCGGCGCGGACTTGGGAAACATCCTCGGCCCGAGTGAGCACAAGCTGTTCGTCACCAGCCCCGACATGAACGTCGAAGTCGAGTCGGAAGAGCTGCAGCGCCTCGCCCTGCTCACCCAGCAGCAGGTCGCTCTCGAACAGCAGGCGGTGCAGCGCAACGAGACCTTGGAACTCGCCCTCGCCGGGCTGCAGCAGGACGATGCCGGTGAAAAGCAGGAGGCCGTCGTGCGCGCTTTTCTGGAAGGTTTCTGCCGCTACCCAGTGCTGACGGAAGCCGACGGCAACGCCGAAGCGCTTGTTCTCAGCCAGGAAGCGCCGCCCGGAACTCCTCCAGCTCAGGAGCTTGCTCTGCTCACCCTGGAAGGCGCACTGCCGGCGTTCAGTGGCGAAGAAGCGCTCCGAGCCTGGGATGGCAACGGCCGGAACGCCATCGCGCTCCCTGGCCAGGTGGTCGTCCAACTCGCCACGCAAGCGGAAGTTTCGGAGGTTACGCTGAACCCTGGCAGTGCCGGGTCACGGACGCTCAGTATCCGCCAAGGTCAAGTCTCACTTATCTGAAGCACTCACAGAGATGCGGGAAGGCCGGAGGCTCACTCAGCCTCCGGCCTTCCCGCATCTCTGTTCAAGTTTAAGACGTTTCCATGGACACACGCTGGTTCAGAAGACTGTCCCACCTATATGCCGCTTGATGTGTTCAGAAATGTATACATCTTGACGAAAAACTTTGCGCTTTACTTGTCAAATAGCAACGACTGTGCTATAATGGGCAAATATCATAATGGACGCAGAAAGCGTCAACAGGTGGTGATAGCGGTTTCACAGAGCCGCCTTGGGTGAACAGCAACGATGTTGATGACGCGCCAGATGTACCATTCAGAACTGGAAGCGCTAGACCAAAAAGTCCTTGACATGGGCCGTCACTGCGCTCAGATGGTCGCGGACGCTGTCGAAGCCCTGCTTCGCTCGGATGTCCCACTCGCCGAAAGGGTCATCCAGCGAGACGACGCTGCCGATGCTGCCGACATCGAGATCGAGATGGAGTGCATGCGCCTGTTGGCGCTGCAGCAGCCGATGGCAAGGGATCTGCGACAGATCGGAACGGCACTCAAGATCATCACGGATTTGGAGCGCATCGGTGATCATGCCGTAGACATCGCGAAGATCAGCCGGAAGCTGACGCAGGAACTCTTCGTGCGCCAGCCGCTTGTCGATGTCGGACCGTTGGCCGACATGGCGCAGAAGATGCTTTATCAGAGTTTGGAAAGCATGGTGCGGCACGACATCATCCTGGCGGCGCAGATCTGTGCGGACGACGACCATGTGGATGAAGCATTTAAAGACTTGCGCGAGCAGCTCATCAGCATCACTCATCGCGACGCTTCCCTCACGGCGGCGGCGTCTTATATGCTCCTAGTGGTCGTATACATCGAGAGGATCGCGGATCACGCGACCAACATCGCGGAGCGCGTCTACTATGTGCAGACGGGGCGTCCCAAGCAGTTGGCGCGTGAACATCGACTTGAAGCGACAACGCTTCATGCCTTCGGAAAGTAATCAAAGGCCTTTAGGATCATGCTCGGCAGCGACACGGCCGGATTCGATGTGCTTTTGAGACAGATCCAGGGGCGCATCACGGCTGCCGCCGAGCGTTCCTGTCGCACCAGTCAGGAGATCACTCTGGTCGCCGTGACGAAAAAGCAGCCACCCTCCGCTGTCACATCGGCCTTCGGCGCCGGGATTGTAGACTTCGGCGAGAACTATGTGCAGGAGGCTGTCGAGAAGCGCGATGTGCTGCAACTCTCGAACAGCCGCTGGCACCTGCTCGGACACCTTCAGAGCAACAAGGCCCGGACTGCCGTCAAGACCTTTGATCTCATTCAGAGCGTCGACAGTGTCCGCCTCGCCCGACAGATTGGGAAGCATGCGGAGGCTCAGGGGAAAATCCAGAGGGTACTTCTTCAGGTTCACCTCGGCGATGAAGAAACGAAGTCCGGACTGCCGCCGGACGCGGTCCAAGAGTCCGCGAGTGAAATTCAGAGCATCCCCGGTGTTTCGTTGCAAGGCTTGATGGGGATCGCCCCGCAGGGCGAGATCGCCCGGCCTCATTTCCAACTTTTGAAGCGGCTGTTTGAAGAACTGCCGGCGACGGCCAAAGCCATTCTGTCCATGGGCATGACCGGTGACTTCGAAACCGCCATTGAGGAAGGTGCGACCATGGTACGCATCGGCACGGCCCTGTTCGGGGCGCGCATGACCCGAGAGGGCATACACACACCCGCAGGATAGCACGACGGACACGAAGACAGGAGGCTTGGCAGCATGAACCAGAACGCGGAAGCGGACTACGACGAATCGGCACCGAAGAATGGGATAATCTCGCGCATGACACGATGGTTCGGCAAGGACGAGTACGAGGAGGAAGAGGAAGTGGCTGAAACCCCGACCCAGCAGCAGACGCCTCCCGTCACGCGCACCAGCGGCGGGGCGCTGAATCCACCCCGGCGCGGCATCACCCCGCTGCGCATCGAGCAGACACGTCGCACGCATATCACGGTCCGCCGCGCCGTTCACAGCTTCGATGACGCCCGACGCGCCGCCGACGGCCTTAAAGAAGGCCAGCAGCAGATCGTCAACCTTGAGCAGACGCCTGCCGACATGACGGAGCGCATCACGGACTTCCTGAATGGCGCGACCTACGCGCTCGAGGGTAGTGTCGAAAAGATCGGCGAGCAAGTCTATCTGTTCACGCCGAACAGCGTCACCATAGACGTCGAGGACAAGCCCGCGACCGCGCCTCGGGCGGCGTTCCTGGATCGGGACTGAGCGTCCCTCCCATGAGCGCACTCGCCAGCCAGACAGTCGCCATCCTAGGTGCCGGCATGATGGGCGGTGCGCTCGCGCGCGGCCTGGTCCGCGCGCAGGCCATGCCGGCCTCCGGCGTCCGGCTCTACGACACGCACGCCGTCCGTGCGGAACGACTCGCCGCGGACCTCGGCATCGGTGCCGTCGCTGCACCCAGCCCGCTCGCGGCGATCCAGGGCGCCGACATCATCCTTTTGGCGGTCAAGCCGCCGATCATCCCGGACTTGCTCAGCACCATCGCCCCCTCGCTCACAGCTGACCAACTGGTCGTCTCCATTGCCGCCGGTGTCCGTCTCACAAAAATGGAAGCGTTGCTGCCGGCTGACGTACCCATCGTCCGAACCATGCCGAACACACCCTGCCTCGTCGGCGCAGGGGCGACGGCGCTCTGCAGAGGGACTCACGCGACGGATGTCCACCTCCAACTCGCCCGCAGTTTGTTCGCGGCGGTAGGTGAATCGGTAGAGGTGGAAGAGCGGCTGATGGACGCGGTCACGGGCCTTTCCGGCTCCGGCCCTGCCTATGTTTACATGATGATCGAGGCTCTTGCTGACGGCGGTGTGAGGGCGGGCCTGACGCGGGACACCGCCCGCCTTCTCGCCGCCCAGACCGTACTTGGGGCCGCCGAGATGGTGCTGCGCTCCGACGACCATCCTGCACAACTTAAGGACAACGTCACAACGCCAGGAGGCACAACCATCGCTGCGCTCGCGGTGCTCGAAAGAGCAGGATTTCGCATTGCCCTCATGGACGCGATCGAAGCCGCCTCGGAGCGTTCTAAAGAACTCTCCTGAAGCATGAGATCAAACGGCCCGTGTGAGTTGACCACTCCTGCGGCCGCTTTCTGTCGGCTGGTTAGTTGAACACAGAAGTCACACTGCTCGGCAGTTGATCGAGGTCATTCTCCATCTGGCGCATCCGATCCTGGCAGCGTTTGAGGATGTCCTGGACGTCGGTTAGTGTCTGTCGCGCCGCCTTCTGTCGTGACAGCCAGAGGGCGTATGACCCGGCTGCAACTGCGGCTGTGGCACACGCAATGCTGACGCTAAACAGGACCAGAATGGGACTTGCTGCCGTCCTGCTGTCAGGCTGTGTGTCGGCATGACGACTGCCACTCGCGGTGACTGCCTGGACTGGCGGAAGGTCTTCCGCTTTGCTGAGCATCAACAGGTCGTTGTCTCTGACCAGTGTCAGCTTGTTAGATCGTGTACCGTTTCTCATCGGCTTGCTGCTCTTCCATGGAGAAGATGCGCTTGACGAAAGCGATCAGCTCCATCGGGTTAAAAGGCTTAGTCAGATAGCATTCCACGCCGGACTGCCAGCCGCGCAGGACATCGGCGTCCTGCGCCCGCGCCGTGAGCATGATGACGGGGATACTCTCGGTCTCGGGGTTTTTCTTCAGCGCTTCCAGGACTTCAAAGCCGGTCATCTCGGGCATCATCACGTCAAGCACGATCAGGTCGGGCCGGTCGGCTTCGACCTTTTCCAGACACTCGGCGCCGTTGTAAGCCGTAATGACTTCGTAGCCCTGCCGCTCCAGGTTGACCTGAATCAGCCGGACGATGTGCTTTTCGTCGTCACACGTTAATATCTTGCGCGCCATTAGATTTGACTCCTCGTGCTGCGGGCAACACGGCTGTAGTATATCACACCGACAGGAGCCTGTCAACCAAGACCCATTCCGTCACGCCTAGGTTCTGTTCAAATCCGGCCTTCAGCGCCTTGCGGAACGCTGCTCCGTCGGGGATTGCCGTCAGCGGGATGCTCATCTGCTGGAGAAGGACGCCGTGTTGACGCCGCTGCGCACACCCTGCCACTTTTCGCCCGGTATCTGATTCCACGACGTCACAGCGGGCCGAGAGGGCGAAACAATCCACCGACTCGAGCCGAGTTCTCGCCTGACCTGACCCCAGTGCGACAGACACGCCGACGCGGCAGAAGGCTTGGAGAACGCCTCCGACGATCTGCCGGTAGGAGGACATCACGCCGCCCGCCCTATCGCCCGGCAGGTCGGCGTCACGGACGGCGACCGAGATTGTGATGTCAGAGCCGTGGACGACGGCCCGGCCACCGGTCGGTCTGCGGACCGACGGCAGGCCGGGGAACGCATCGTGGACGGCTTGCTCGTGCTGAAGCCGCCCGATGCTGACGGAGGGACGGTCCCAACGATACACTCGAACGATGGGGAGTGCAGACTCGTCCTGCTGAAGTTGCTCAAACAAGGCTTCATCACGCGCCATGTTCTCCCAGGGCGTCCCCGGCGCGTTATCCTCTTGCCACCGCCAGCGCATTGTTGGTGGCCTCCGGTTCGGTCGCTTCGGCGGGGGGTGTCCAGCAGAGGCAGGGCTGACGGGCGGCGGTTGCCTCGTCGAGCTTGCGGACCAGCGTCGTGTGGGGCGCGGATTTGATGATGTCCGGGTCTTCCTCGGCGTCCCGCGCGATCTGCCGCATGGCGGCGATGAAGTCGTCCAGGGTTTGCCGGCTTTCGGTCTCGGTCGGCTCGATCATCATGGCTTCCGGGACGATCAGTGGGAAGTAGATCGTCGGCGGGTGGTAGCCGAAGTCCATGAGCCGCTTGGCGATGTCCAGGGCGCGGACGCCGTGTTCCTTCTGCTGCCGCTTGGCCGTGAAGACGCACTCGTGCATACAGATTTCATTGTAGGCGACATCGAACGAATCCTGCAGCCGGACACGGATGTAGTTAGCGTTCAGGACGGCGTTCTCGGCGATCTGGGCCAGGCGCTCACGGCCATAGTACATGATGTAGACGTAGGAGCGCAGGATGCACAGGAACGAGCCGTAGTAGCCGTGGATCTTGCCGATCGATTTGGGCCGGTCGTAGTCGAGTTTATAGCCGTCGTCCGTCTTGACGACCTGCGGCACGGGCAGGAACGGCTCCAGAATCTTCTTGACGGCGACCGGGCCGGAGCCGGGGCCGCCGCCGCCGTGGGGCGAGGAGAACGTCTTGTGCAGGTTGAAGTGCATGACGTCGAAGCCCATGTCGCCGGGGCGGGCGCGTCCGACCAGGGCGTTCATGTTGGCGCCGTCGCAGTAGATCAGGCCGCCGCAGCCGTGAATCAGGTCGCAGATCTCGGCGATGTCGTCTTCAAACAGCCCCAGTGTGTTGGGGTTGGTCAGCATCAGGCCGGCGATGTTGTCCGCGAGCAGGGTGCGCAGGTGGGCCATGTCCACCCGGCCCCGCGTGTCGGATTTGACGGTGAGCGTCTTGTAGCCGCAGCGGGCTGCAGAGGCGGGGTTGGTGCCGTGGGCGGCTTCCGGGACCAGGATGGTGTCCCGATGGCCGTCGCCCCGGTCGGCATGATAGGCCTTGATGAGCATCAGCCCGAGCAGCTCGCCGTGGGCGCCGGCGGCGGGCTGAAGGCTGGTGGCGTCCATGCCGGCGATCTGGGTCAGGATGTGCTGCATTTCGTACATCACTTCCAGCGTCCCCTGTACGGCGCTGTCAGGCAGGTACGGGTGGAGACGCCCGAAGCCCGGCAGCGCGGCGGCCTGCTCGTTGATCTTAGGGTTGTACTTCATCGTACACGAGCCGAGAGGGTAAAACCCGAGATCGACGCAGTAGTTTTCGCGGGACAGGTGCGTGTAGTGGCGGATCACTTCGGGTTCGGAAAGTTCGGGCAGGGCGATGTCGTAGCGGAGCGCGTCCGCCGGGAGCAGGTCGCCCACGAGTTGTTCGGGGACATCGCAGGCCGGGAGTTCGACGGCGATGCGCCCTGGTTCGCTGATCTCGAAGAGCAACGGCTCCAGCATTTTCGTTTGATCGGTCATCTCTGGTTGCTTTCTATAAGACGGAGTTCGTTTTCGCAAAAATGCGTTTACGCAAGTTCGCCAAGCGCGGCGACGAAGGTGTCGATCTCCGCGCGGGTCCGCTGTTCCGTCACACAGACGAGCATGGCGTGGCCGAGCGCCGGGTAGTACGGCGCGAGGGATAGGCCGCCGATGATGCCCCGTTCCATCAGTTTCTCGTTGATGACATCCGGGTCCTGCGGCGTCTGGATGACGAACTCTTTGAAAAACGGGCGGTCCGGGAAGGCGAGGCGGTAGCCGTCGAGCTTCGCGATCTCCGTCGCCGCATAGTGCGACTTTTGCAGGCACAGCTCGGACACCTGGCGCAGCCCCTGTTTGCCCATCGTGGCGAGGTACACGGACGCGGCGAGGGCGTACAAGGCCTCGTTGGTGCAGATGTTGCTGGTAGCCCGCTCGCGGCGGATGTCCTGCTCGCGGGTCCGCAGGGTCATGACAAAGGCGCGCTTGCCGTCGGCGTCCGTGGTCTGGCCGACGATGCGGCCCGGCAGGCGGCGCAGGAACTTGGTCTTGCAGGCGAAGAGGCCGAGGAGCGGCCCGCCATAGCCCATCGGACAGCCCAGACCCTGGCCTTCGCCGACGACGATGTCGGCGTCGTACTCGCCGGGCGGGTTCAAGAGGCCGAGCGAGATGGGATCGACGCTGACGACGAATAGGGCGCCCTTGTCATGGGCGATGCGGCCCAGACGCGCCACGTCTTCCAGGTTGCCGAAGAAGTTCGGGTGCTGGACGATGACGGCGGCGGTTTCGCCCGTGACGGCGGCTTCCAGCGCGCCGATGTCCCCTGCCCCGTCGGTACTCGGGATGAGATCGACGCTCAGGTTCATGTGCTGGACATAAGTATTGACGACCTCCCGGTGGATCGGGTGGACGGTGTCCGGCATGACCAGGCGACTGCGGCCTGTCAGCTCGCCCGCCATGATGGCGGCCTCGGCGAGCGCGGTCGCGCCGTCGTACATGGACGCATTGGCGACATCCATGCCGAACAGGTTGCAGAGCAGGGTCTGAAATTCGAAGATGCTCTGCAGGACGCCCTGGCTGACTTCCGGCTGGTAGGGCGTGTACGACGTGTAGAACTCGGAGCGGCCCGTGATGGCCCCCACGGTCGGCGGCACATAGTGGTCGTAGATGCCCGCGCCGAGGAAGCAGGGATGCGCGTCGGCGTTGACGTTGCGATGGGCCAGCTTGGTGAAGTGCCGCGCCAGAGTGATCTGGTCCATGCGCGCGGGGATGTCGAGTTCGCCCTGGAAGCGCAGCGACTCGGGGATCGGCGTGAACAGGTCGTCCAGCGATTGCAGGCCGATGGCGGCGAGCATCTTTTCACGGTCGGTGTCGGTGTTTGGGATGTAAGACATGGCGGCAGTTCGGTCCTAGTGCAGCGTCGCTTCGTAGGCGTCTTTATCGAGCAGGGCGTCTAATTCGGCGGGGTCGGTCATCTTGACCCTGATCATCCAGCCGCCGCCGAAGGGGTCGTCGTTGATGGTCTCGGGGGCGCTGGTCAGGTCTTCGTTGACGGCGACGACCTCACCGGAGACGGGGGCGTAGAGGTCGGAGACGGCCTTGATGCTCTCGATCTCTCCGAACTTCTCGCCGGCCTGGAGCATGCGCCCGACTTCCGGGGGCAGCACGAGCGCCACGTCGCCGAGTTCTTCTTCGGCGTGCTCGGTGATGCCGATGGTGGCGATGTCGCCCTCGACGCGGGTCCACTCGTGGGACTTGGCGTATTTCAGACCTGCTTGTTCAGCCATCAGTGTCTCCTTCTAAACTCCATTGCGGTAGAACGGCAGTGGCACGACTTGGGCGCCGACGCGGCGGCCCCGGATGTCCACCCGCACCTGGGTCCCCACGACCGCCGAAGCGGCGTCCAGCCGGGCCATCGCAACGCCCGCCTTGACGGTCGGTGAGAACGTGCCGCTGGTGACGGCGCCGACGGGAGCCGAGCCGTCGGCGGCGAACACGGCGTATTCCTCGCGGGGGATGGCGCGCTCGTCCATCCGCAGGCCGACGAGATGGCGCGACGGGACGGCGCGGCGGGCGGCGGCCACGGTGTCGCGTCCGACGAACGCACCCTTTTTGGTCTTGACGGCCCAGGCGACGCCGGATTCCAGCGGCCCGTGTTCGGCGTCGAGTTCGTGGCCGTAGAGCGGATAGGCCGCTTCCAGGCGCAGCACGTCGCGCGCGCCGAGTCCGGCACGCAGCGCGCCCGCGGGAGTCAGCCTGGCCCAGAGGTGCGCCGCGGCGTCCCACGAGCAGAAGCTCTCGAAGCC
>CAXUCQ010000009.1:17658-21097 GCA_964249295.1 uncultured Armatimonadales bacterium
GGCGGCCATCTTCGCCGGCAGGATCAGCTCCACGCCGTCTTCGCCGGTGTAGCCAGTCCGCGAAACAAGGCAGGGGATGCCGAGCAGCGTCGTCTGCCGGAAGTGGAACCGGGGCATATCGGCGGTCTCGGCTTCCGCGTCCAGCGATGCGGCGATCTCAACGGCCTGGGGACCCTGGATGGCGAGCAGGGCTGTCTGGTCGCTTTCGTCCGACAGCACGGCTTCAGGATAGGCGCGGGATTGATCCTGGAGCCAGGCCCAGTCTTTGTCCTTGCAGCCGGCGTTGAGGACGACCATGAACTCGTCTTCGCCTTCACGATAGACAATGATGTCGTCGATGACGCCGCCCGCGCTGTTGAGCAGCAGCGAGTACTGCGCCTTGCCGGGGACGAGTTTGGAAACGTCGTTGGTCGTCACAAACTGGAGGAAGTCGAACGCGCCGGGGCCGGTGACGCGGACCTCGCCCATGTGGGACACGTCGAACAGCCCGGCGCGCTCACGCACAGCGGCGACCTCGCCGACGGTGCCGCGATAGGAAACCGGCATGTCCCAGCCGGCGAACGGGACCATGGTCGCGCCTGCGGCGACGTGGGCGCCGTGGAGTGAGGTTCGTTTCAGCAATTTTTCATTGTCGGTCATTCGCCCAGGTATGCTTTCTTGACGTCGTCGTTTGCGAGCAAGGCTTTGGCGTCATCGGCCATGACGATGTGGCCGGTTTCGAGGACGTAGCCACGGTCGGCGACGCCGAGGGCCTTGTGGGCGTTCTGCTCGACCAGGAGGACGGTCACGCCCTGTTTGTTGATGTCCTCGATGATGTTGAAGATGTCGCGCACCAGAAACGGGGCGAGGCCGAGGGAGGGTTCATCGAGCAGGAGCAGCTTGGGGCGGCTCATCAGGGCGCGGGCCATGGCGAGCATCTGCTGCTCGCCGCCGGACATGGTGCCGGCGCTCTGGCCGATGCGCTCCTGGAGGCGCGGGAACAGGCCCAGAACGCGCTCGTAGTCCTGCTTGATGCCCGCCGGGTCTTTGCGGGTGTAGGCCCCCAACTCCAGGTTCTCACGGACGGACATGTTGGCGAAGACGCGGCGGCCTTCGGGGGAGTGGCCGATGCCGCGCCGCACGATCTGGTCGGCGGCCATCTTTGTGATGTCTTCGCCTTCAAACAGGATGCGGCCCGAGTCGCTGGGGACGAGGCCGGAGATGGAGCGCAGGGTCGTGCTTTTGCCCGCGCCGTTGGCGCCGATCAGGGTGACGACCTGGCCCGTCTCGATGTTCAGGGACAGGCCGGACAGGGCGCAGATGGCGCCATAGGAGACGGACAGGTTTTCGATGGTCAGCATGGGTCAGGCCACCTCATGCGCGGCGTCGGCCTCGCCGAGATAGGCCTCGATCACTTTGGGGTCGGCGCGGACCTCGCGCGGCGTCCCCTGCGCGATGATCTGGCCGTAGTCCAGGACCAGCAGACGCTCGGAGATGCCCATGACGACTTTCATGTCGTGTTCGATCAGCAGAATCGTCAGGCCGAAGTCGTCGCGCAGGGAGCGGATCTGCGCCATCAGGTCCTGCTTCTCCTGGGGGTTCATGCCGGCGGCGGGTTCGTCGAGCAGCAGCAGCTTGGGCTTGGTGGCGAGGGCGCGGGCGATCTCCAGTCGGCGCTGTTCCCCGTAGGCCAGGTTTTTCGCCAATTCCTGCTCAAACCTGCCCAATCCCATGCGGGCGAGCAGGTCGCGGGCCTCGTCCTCCCCGGCCTTTTCGGCAGTGCGGAACCCTGCGGTGCGGCAGACGGCGTCCAGCATGGACGGCTTGTAGTGCAGGTGCGAGGCGGTGCGGACGTTGTCCAGGACGGTCAGGGTCGGGAAGAGCCGGATGTTCTGGAACGTGCGCGACAGGCCGCAGGCGGCGATCTCGTAGGGCTTTTTGCCGGTCAGGTCCTGGCCGTCGAAGGTGATGCGGCCCGACGTGGGCGCGTAGACGCCGGTGAGCAGATTGAAGGCCGTGGTCTTGCCGGCGCCGTTGGGGCCGATCAGCCCGACCAGTTCGCCGGTGTTCATGGCGAGCGTGAACTGGTTCACGGCGGTCAATCCGCCGAACTTCTTGGTGCAGGCCTGGACGTCGAGCAGAGGCATGGGCGTATTTTACCCGATTGCGCGGAGAAAGAGAAAGCCCTTTAGCCCTCTATTCTGGAGATGCCGTAGCCTGATACAATTACGCGGGAGGAAATGTGGCCTGTGGTGGAGAAAAGTGACCGCTGACCGGAGTCAACACATTCGGTTTTCCATCGCAGGAACCTCGCCGATGACGGCGCGCGTAACAGTCGGGTATAATCGGTTCTCCGTGCGTCACATCGGAAGTGACGGCGAGGCAAAGGCAATCACAATTTGGCAGCAGGTAAGCGGCCTCTGGTCGAGGTCGAGAATCTCGTCAAGCATTTCCCCCAGAAGAGCGGCATGGGGGGAACGGGCGCGGTCGTGCGCGCCGTCGAGGATGTCAGTTTCGCCGTGGATGAGGGCGAGACGCTGGGGCTGGTCGGCGAGTCGGGCAGCGGCAAGAGCACGACGGGGCGGCTGCTGCTGCGCCTGATCGAGCCGACCGGCGGGCGCTGCCGCTTCGACGGCAAGAGCGTCTACGACCTGTCCAAGCCGGAGATGCGGTCATTGCGCCGCGAGATGCAGATCGTCTTCCAGGACCCTTACGGGGCGTTCAACCCGCGCATGACGATCGGGCGCATCATCGGCGAGGCGCTGGAGCTGCGCGGCCTCAACGGCTCCTCCGTCCGCGCGGCCGAAGTGTCCCGGCTGCTGGAATTGGTCCAACTGCCTGCGGGCGTTCGGAACCGCTACCCGCACGAGTTCTCCGGGGGGCAGCGCCAGCGCATCGGGATCGCCCGCGCCCTGGCCGTGGAGCCTCGGTTCCTGGTGGCGGACGAGCCGGTCTCGGCGCTGGACGTGTCCACGCAGGCGGAGATCGTGAACCTGCTGCTCGACCTGCAGGGTCGGCTCGGGCTGACGATGCTGTTCATCTCGCACGACCTGAGCGTGGTGCGCGTGCTGGCCGACCGCGTCGCCGTGATGTTCTCGGGGCGCATCTTGGAGCTTTCCACCAGCGAGTCCCTGTTCCGCAACCCCTTGCAGCCGTACACCCAGGAGCTGCTCGCCGCGATCCCCGAGCCGGACCCGTCGCGCGCCCACCGGGAGCCGCGCCCTCAGTTCGTCCAGGCCACCGAAGACGCCGCCGCCGGGCCGACCGCCGAGGGATGCCCGTTTGTCGGGCGCTGCCCGCACACGATGGATGTCTGCCGGAGGGCCATGCCGCCGCTCGTCGATTACGCTCCCCAACTCGGCGAAACCTTCCCCCACCTCGCGGCGTGCCACTGGGTCGCGCAGAACCTGCCGCAGACGGCACCGGAGGGCGTCCGATGACAAGCCGCTCTGCCCTGCTT
>CAXUCQ010000009.1:21107-21626 GCA_964249295.1 uncultured Armatimonadales bacterium
GCTCCCTCTCGTCATCCCGTCTCTCGTCGCCTGCGGCGTCCACCGGCGCTTCGGGCATGACCCGGAACTGGTTTATGCCGCCGACCACAGCATCAACCCGCCCCTGCTGCCGGGTAAGTACGGCGGCAGTTTGGCTTACCCCGGTTTGGGCGACCCGAAGACGTTTAACCCGTTCACGGTAGACGACGCCGACTCCAACCAAATCATCGCATTTCTGTACGACAATCTGGAGGTACGTGATTCCTTCTCGCTCAAATTCGAGTCGCGCTTAGCGTACCTGCCTCAGATCAGCAGCAACGGTCTGGTCTACACCTACACCTTACGGCCCGGTCTGAAGTGGAGTGATGGTCAGCCGCTGACGGCGGATGACGTGATATTTACGCTCCAGGTGACTTTCGACCCCAAAGTTTTCGACCCGTCGCGCGAGGCCATGCTGATCGATGTTCCACAGCCGGGCGGAAAGACCAAGCCGGAACCTTTCCAGTATAAAAAACTGGACAAGCAGACTGTGCAGTTCAC
>CAXUCQ010000010.1:0-20280 GCA_964249295.1 uncultured Armatimonadales bacterium
CACTGTTCCTGCTGTGCCGCATGCTCGCGCCGTTCGGCGTCTCCCCGTGGGCTTCCTGAGCGCCGACGCAGGAATCAGCCGGCCCCCGCCGAACCTATTCCCGCACCGTCACCGCTCTGCAGATCGCTCTTCAAGGGGCTAACTATGCGCCAGCCGCCGACAGGCACCGTCACGTTCCTGTTCACCGACATCGAGGGCAGCACCCGGCTCTGGGAGAACAGCCCCGACGCCATGCGCCCCGCCCTCGCCCGCCACGACCAGATACTGCGAGAGACAATCGCGGCCAACAGCGGCTACGTCTTCAAGACCGTCGGCGACGCTTTCTGCGCCGCTTTCGCCACCGCACCTGAAGCGGGGCAGGCCGCCCTCGCCATCCAGCGTTCCCTCTCAGCCGAGCCGTGGGCGACGGCGTCGCCGCTGCGCGTGCGGATGGCCCTGCACACGGGGGTCGCCGAAGAGCGGGACGGCGACTATTTCGGCCAGCCCCTCAACCGCGTGGCGAGGCTGCTGTCCGCAGGACACGGGGGGCAGACACTGTTGTCGCTGGCCGCACAGGAACTGACGCGCGACCGCCTGCCGTCCTCCGCCGCACTGCGGGACTTGGGCCTGCGCCGCCTCAAAGACCTGGACCGCCCCGAACACGTCTTCCAACTCCTGCACCCATCCCTGCCCGCCGACTTCCCGCCGCTGCGCTCGCTGGATAACCCCGACCTGCCCAACAACCTGCCCCAGCAGGTCACCAGCTTTATCGGGCGTGGAAAGGAAGTCGCCGAGGTCAAGACGCTGCTGGAAGCGACACGGCTGCTGACGCTGGCGGGCGCGGGCGGCGCGGGGAAGTCCCGCCTCTCGCTCCAGGTGGCCGCCGACCTGTTGGACCGCTATTTCGACGGCGTCTGGCTCGTCGAGCTGGCCCCGCTCTCCGACCCCGCACTCGTCCCGCAGGCCGTGGCCGACGCGCTGGGTGTGCGCGAAGAGCCGGGCAAGCCCATCGCGCGGACACTCACGGAGTGGCTCAGGCCCAAACGCCTGC
This sequence comes from uncultured Armatimonadales bacterium, assembly GCA_964249295.1. Classification (GTDB taxonomy): domain Bacteria; phylum Armatimonadota; class Armatimonadia; order Armatimonadales; family Capsulimonadaceae; genus CAZZVX01. The sequence continues at coordinate 1,031 of CAXUCQ010000010.1, forward strand.
TCCTGATCCTCGACAACTGCGAACACCTGGTCGCCGCCTGCGCGGCCCTGGCCGCCGACCTGCTGAGGAACTGCCCCCAGGCCCGCCTCCTCACGTCGTCGCGCGAGCCGCTGGGCGTGGCGGGCGAGACGGTCCACCGCCTCCCGTCCCTCGAGCTGCCCGACCTGAGGCGCGTCCAGACCGTGGGCGGCGTGTCACAGTACGAGGCCGTGCGCCTGTTCATCGACCGCGCCCAGGCCGCGCGGCCCGACTTCTCGGTGACGGACGCCAACGCCCCCGCCGTGGCGCAGGTGTGTGTCCACCTGGACGGCATCCCGCTCGCCATCGAACTGGCGGCGGCGCGCGTGCGCTCGCTCTCGGCGGAGGAGATCAACGCCCGCCTCGACCGGCGGTTCCGCCTGCTGACCGGCGGCGCACGGACCTTGCTGCCGCGCCAGCAGACGCTGCAGGCGCTCATTGACTGGAGCCATGACCTGCTGACGGACGCCGAGAAGGTCCTGCTGCGGCGCCTGTCCGTCTTCGCGGGCGGCTGGACGCTGGCGGAGGCGGAGGCGGTCTGCACTGACGGTGACATCTCGGACCTGGATGTTCTGGACCTGCTGACGAGCCTCTCGGATAAGTCGCTCGTCATCGCGGAGGCGCGCGGGAGCGGCACGCGCTATCGCCTGCTGGAGACCTTGCGCCAGTACGCCGACGATCGACTGCAACAGGCCGGCGGACAGGAAACGATGCGAGGGCGGCACCGGGAGCGGTTCTTCGCGCTGGCGCGCGAGGCCGAGCCTCAGTTGGAGGGGCCTGGCCGCGCGGGATGGCTGGACCGGCTGGGCGCCGACCTGGACAACTTGCGGGCCGCGCTGGATGACGGCCTCGCCCGCGCCGCGACGGACCAAGCGCTGGCCGTCCGCGTCATCCAGGCCGTCGCCGCCCTGCGCGCTCTGTGGCAGGCGCGCGCCCTGCGCCGGGAAGGACACGCCTACGCGGAGGCGGCCCTGACCGTCAACGCCCAGGTGCGCGACTCGGACGAGGCGAAAGAGCAGCTGAGCGTCCTGGCCCTGCTCCACAGCTACGACGGCGATCATCCGACGGCGTGCGCCCTGATGGACGAGCGACTCGCCTGTTTTTTTTTTATTGTTTAGGCGTTGTGGTAGATCCACACGCTCTTCAACTATGGGACCGTACTCACCCGAATGGGAGACCCCAACGGGGCGCAGCGGCTCAACGAGGAATGCCTGGCGGAGATCACACAGGTCTCCGAAACAGGAGCCGTGGACGAGGGTACTCTGCACCGCTACCGGGTCGGCGTGGAAGGGAACCTGGCGGTCGCCGCCTGGGATGAGGGCGACTACGGACGGGCCTATGCCCTGATCTCGAAAAATATCCCCGCCTTCCGGGACCAGCGGAACACGGATTGGCTGGCGCTCAGCCTTCAATACGCGGGGGCGCTGCTTCTGAAGCCGTGGCAGGGTCGGGATCTGGATCAGGCGGAGCGCCACCTGCGCGAGGGCCTGAGTCTGAGCGCTGCGAACGGCCACCGGGGCGAGATGCTGGACTCGGTGTCTTACTTCGCGTTCCTGCGGGCAGCCCAGGGCGACGCCGCTCGGGCGGCACGCCTGTTCGGGGCGGCGGACGTGAGTCGGCGGGAACTCGGCCTCACCCTGTCCGCCGCCGAGGAGGAAGAGCTGGACCCGCTTCTGACCCGCCTCCGCGACTCCCTGGGTCCGCAGGGGTTCTCTGAGGCCTGGGAGGCAGGACGGGCAATGACACTGGAGCAGGCCGTCGAGTACGCGCTGGCCGACGCCTGACACCTAGAGAGTGTTATGAACTTTGAGCGATTGTCTTGAGCAATGGAGCCGCCTTGACGAGCATCAAAATCGCGAACACGACAGAATGGAGTGCCGCCACCGTCTCGGGCAGCCGCTCGTAGTTCTTGACCAGACGCCGGAATCGTGACGCCCACGCGAAACTGCGCTCCACGACCCAGCGGCGCGGCAGAAGCACGAAGCCCTTCTTGGCCTCGGGGAGTTTCACCACCTCCAGAGCCATGCCGTCTCCTTTGGCGGCCTCCGCAGGCGCGTCGCCCGTGTACCCCTGGTCTACATAGGCCAGCGTCACGCTCTGCTCGCAGGCGTCTCGGGCCGCCTCCGCCAGAGCCGCCACCTGGGCGCGTTCCTGCTCATTGGCGGGCGTTACCAGCACGGCCAGCAGGTCGCCCAGGGTGTCTACCGCCATGTGAACCTTGCTGCCTCGCCTCTTCTTGTGACCGTCGTAGCCTGCTCTGGCTCCACTCTCGACGCTGGACTGCAAGGTGCGCCCATCGAGGATAGCAGCCGAGGGCTTGGCCTGACGGCCAGCGGCGAGTCGCAGCAGCTGGCGCAGATCATGAACGATGGCCTCGAAGCAGCCTGCCGCGATCCACCGGCGCGTCTGCTGGTAGACGGTGTACCAGGGCGGCAGATCATTTGGCAGGTAGCGCCAGTGCGGGCCAGTAGCCGCAACGCATTGAATACCTCGCGCAGCGGGTGTCCCCGCTGGGGCGCGTCTTGGGTCATCAGGGTCAAGTACGGTGCGACAAAGGCCCACTCGTCGTCGGACACGTCCGAGGGATACGGCTTGCGGGTAGACATACAGCAGAAACACCCGCCTAACCGTCAAAGTTCATAACACCCTCTAGACTTCTGCGGAGGCGAAACACCGTCGGCCCGCCATTGTCTCCATTGCGCCATACACTCACGCAGTGAGGCGCCCTCCCACGGGCGGCATGAGGGAGTCAGGAAAGCCCCTGCAGGCTGCACCTGCGGGGCCTTCTAGTCGTCGTCCGAGAACTTGGAGAGCGTCAGACCTGGTCTTTGTTCAGGGCATCCCGCACGGCCTCTTTGGCCTTGCCGAACCCCTCCTGGACCTTGCCCTCGACCTGCTTCGCCTTGCCCGCCAGATTGTCGCCGGCGTCGCCGGTCACATCGCCGACGCCGTCCTGGACTTTGCCCTCGCCCTGCTTGATCTTGCCTTCTACCACGTCCTGATCGACCATGATCGTAATCTCCTTTTTTGTCGGACAGTCCTGACACACATACCCGTCGGCACGGGCGAGCAAACTTTTCATGTATTCTTCACCTTTTTGTGCTATAACGGAGTGTCGTCGCGAGACACCAGGCGCCTATCGAACTTTCCCCAGAGCTTTGCGTCTTTCTGAAACATCCTCAAGTCCGACTCCGAGCCATTGACAACGCTGTCTCTGCTGATCCAGAAGGGTAAGGCATGTTCGTCTTTCTGCACATTCCGAAAACGGCCGGCAGCACGCTCAAATACGTGATCGAGAATCAGCACACCCGGCGCTGGTCGCGGCGCCTGCACTACGGCAGCATGAGCGAGGAAGGCCGGTGGCACCCGCAGCAGGTGGCGCGGGCCGTGCTCGAACTGCCGCCGCATCAGCAGAAAGCGACCCAGGTCCTCTACGGCCACTTCCACTTCGGCGTCGATCGCTACCTGCCGCAGCCGGTCACCTACTACACCATCCTGCGCGACCCCGTGGAACGCCTGATCTCCTACTACTACTACATGCTGTATCACCACCACTACCTTCTCAGCCGGCACCCTGAGCAGCAGCGATTCCAGCAGGGCGGGGTGAGCATCGAGGAGTACGTCTCCTCCGGCAGCTTCCCGGACCTGGACAACGGTCAGACGCGGCAGATGGCCGGAGAGGCCGGCCTCCCCGACCACACGCCGTTCGGGCGGTGCACGGGAGCACTGCTGGACGAGGCCAAACACAACCTCCGGGAGCGCATCCAGGTGGTCGGCCTGACCGAGCGCTTCGACGAGAGCCTCCTGCTCATCCAGCGCCTGTGCGGGTGGAAAACGCCCTACTACGTCAAGCAGAACGTGATGAATCAGCGCCCGTGTCAGGCGGAGATCCCGCCCGCCGCGCTCGCGGCCATCCAGCACAGCACCATGTTCGATCAACAACTCTACGAGTACGGCGTCCAGTTGTTCCAGGAGCGCGTCGCCGAGCAGGGGCCGCGCTTCGCCGATCAGGTGCGGCGCTTCCGGGAGCGCAACCGACGCTACGCCCGCCTCAACTCCCGGTGGAGATCCGTCACGGACCACCTGCGGCGCGGGGCGCGGCTCGCCTCGGACCGACTCCGCGTTCAGGAGTCGATGAGACAGGTGCAGACGGGTGTCGCCGCGCCGCTTGACAACCGCCGGTGAATCATGTACAATCGCGACACGATGCAGACGAACACGCACAGATCGACGGGCTGGTGGCGGCACTCCCAAACAACCAGGGAACGCCTGTCTGTCGCCGCCGTGTAAGCCGTCGCACTTACGACTCTCATCAAGGGGCCGGGGCGTTCTCTCCACGAGACGCCCCGGCCCCTTTTTGTGTTCCCGCCCTCCTGAGGTATACTGAATGGCAGCGATGCTGTACCCGACGCGCGACGAGTTTATTGAGAAATCGGCCCAGGGCAACCTGATCCCTGTCTGGCGCGAAATCCTGGCGGACATGGAGACGCCCGTCTCCGCCTTCCGCAAGATCGCCGGCGGCAAGCCCGACAGCTTCCTGCTGGAAAGCGTCGAAGGCGGCGAGCGGCTGGCCCGCTACTCGTTCCTCGGCACCGACCCCTTTCTGGTCTTCCGCAGCAGGGGCGACACGGCGACCGTCACCGAGGGCGGACACACGGAGCACATCCCGCTGACGCCCGGCGCGCGCGACCCGCTGCACGTCCTCAAGAGTCTGCTCGGGCGCTACTCGTATGTCCCGACCCCGCACCTGCCGCGCTTCGTCGGCGGCGCCGTCGGCATGATCGGCTACGACACCGTCCGCTTCTTCGAGAAGCTCCCCACCCTCGCCCAAGACGATTTGGGGCTGGACGACTGCATCTTCCTGTTCACCGACGCCCTGCTGATCTTCGACCACGTCAAGCACAAGATGCTGGCACTCTGCAACGCCCGCCTCGCCCCCGACAAGGACCCCGGCACGGCCTACGACGACGCCGTCGCCAAGATCGACGACCTGCTGGCCCGGCTGAAGACGCCGATAGCTCTGACCTCCCAACCCCCTCGCCCGCAAGCGGGCGAGGGTGGCGCGGAGCGCCGGGTGAGGGCAGAGTTCACCTCCAACCGCACCGAAGAAGATTACAAGGCCGCCGTCCTGAAGGCCAAAGCATACATCACGGCGGGCGACACGTTCCAGGCGCAGATCGCCCAGCGGCTGTCCAAGACGCTGTACGCCGACCCGTTCGACGTCTACCGCGCCCTGCGCTCGGTCAACCCGTCGCCCTATATGTTCTATCTCGACTTCGGCGACACCAAGCTGATCGGCGCCTCCCCCGAAGTGCTGGTCAGCGAACAGGACCGCAAAGTCACCGTCCGCCCCATCGCCGGCTCGCGCCACGGGCGCGGCGCGACTCCCGCCGAAGACGACGCCATCGCCGCCGATCTGCTCGCCGACAAAAAAGAGTGCGCCGAACACATCATGCTCGTTGACCTCGCCCGCAACGACGTCGGGCGCGTCGCCGAGTACGGCACTGTCCGCGTGGACGAACTCATGGTGATCGAGAAATATTCCCACGTCATGCACATCGTCTCCGAAGTGACGGGAACGCTGCGCGGCGGCCTGGACCAGTTCGACGTCCTGCGCGCCTCCTTCCCGGCAGGCACTCTGACCGGTGCCCCCAAGGTCCGCACCATGGAGATCATCGAAGAACTGGAGCCGACCCGGCGCGGCCACTACGGCGGCGGCATCGGCTACTTTTCCTTCAGCGGCAACATGGACTCCGCCATCACCATCCGCACCGCTTTGGTGAAGGGCAACACCATCTACATCCAAGCCGCCGGCGGCGTCGTCGCCGACTCCGTCCCCGAGTACGAGTACCGCGAGACCCTCGCCAAGATGCGCGCCCTCACCCGCGCCGTCGAATGGGCCGAGGCGGGATTGGAGTAACCTTGTGCCACAGGTAACTGAACTGCCTCCTGACATGGAGGATAGGCTTAGGACACAAGCCGAACAGCAAGGGATCTCACCAGAGACTTATTTTGCTGATCTGACGAAAGCCGTCTCATCTCCTGACATGGGGCGAGTCCTGCTCACCGGCTTCGAGCCGTGGCAGGAGTTCAAGACGAACCCATCCCAGCACATCGTCGAGCGGCTGAACGGGCAGACCATCGGCGGCGCACAGGTCATCGGCCTGACACTCCCTGTCGCGTTCGGCGAGGATACATCACGGGTGTTCGCGGCCATCACTGACTTGAAACCAAGCCTTGTCCTGATGCTCGGGCTGGCGGCGGGGACGACCTGCCTCGACATAGAACGCTTCGCCGTCAACCTGCGTGTGTCCGACGGTGACGCCGGCACGCAACAGCAGATCGTGCCGGACGGCCCGGCGGCTTACTTGGCGACGATCGATGGGGAACAGATTGCAAAATCAATCCGTGAGGCAGGCATCCCGGCGCGGGCGCATGGATACGCCGGATCGTTCCTGTGCAACCATGTGATGTATCGAACACTGAATTTTGCGAAAACGAACTCCCTGCCGCTGAAGGCAGGCTTTATCCATCTGCCGCTGTCGAGTGAGCAGGCCATCGCTGAGAATCGACTGAGCCAGCCGTCCCTGCCGTTGGAAACGATGGTGCAGGGCGTCCGTGTCGCCATCGCAGAGGCAGTCATGTGACGGACCACTATCCGACAACTGAACACAGAAATGCCGCCTCGCGAGTCACGGAACATTTCGCGGTGGACACGGACACAGACGCCATCCTGCTCGTAAACTCCTGTGCGCGTGGCAAGGCGACGGCGGACAGTTGCCTCGACATCGTGATACTGGTGTCTTCCGACGAGACGGCAGCCGGCATTGAGCAGAACTGGGAACGATTCTACCAGGCGGAGACGGTGTTCCAGGAACTGCGAAAAGTGGGACAATACTCCGAAGTGCATCTCGATGTCGTCACCGGAGAGTATCAGCCGCAGGAACGCGGCTGGACGGGCGGCCCGGATGACTTCGAGCTGCAGATCGGCAACCATCTCGCCTACGGCGTCCCTTTGTGGCAGAGCAACGACCATTTCCAGCGTCTGCGGTCGCAGTGGCTCCCGTACTACGGTGACGCCTTGCGACGCGACCGCCTGGCGATGGTCACCAAGTTCTGTCGCAACAATCTGGACCACATCCCGCTGTACCTGTCGCGCGGGCTGCACTTCCAGTCGTTTGATCGTCTTTACAACGCCTACCGGGAGTTTCTTCAAGCGCTGTTCATCGCGCGGCGGACGTACCCCATCGCCCACGACAAATGGATCAAGGAACAGATTGTGGGAATACTCGGTCTCGGCGAACTGTACGTCGAGATGACGCACCTGTTTCAGATACACCACTTTGAAGGCCCTGAGATCGGGGCAAAAGCCGAAACGCTGCGCGCGCTGCTGGACGCCTATGTGACCTCTGAGTGAGGCACAACGAGGCCGCGCGGGGCAAAACAATTGAGGTTCCTATGTCTATTCTCGTCATCGACAACTACGACTCGTTCACCTACAATTTAGTCCAATATCTCGGCGAGATGGGCGCGGAACTCGACGTGCGGCGCAACGATGAAATCACCCTCGGCGAGATCGCGCAGATGGCCCCGACCCACATCGTCATCTCGCCCGGACCCGGCACACCGGACGACGCGGGCATCACACTCGACCTGATCCGCGAGTTCGGCCCGAAAACGCCCATCTTCGGCGTCTGTCTGGGGCAGCAGGCCATGGGGCAGGCGCTGGGCGGCAAGGTCGTCCGAGCCGAACATTTGATGCACGGCAAAACGTCGCCCGTTTATCACCACGGCACAGGCGTCTTCGAGGGCCTGCCGTCGCCCTTCGAGGCGACCCGCTACCACTCGCTCATCGTGGAACGCGCGTCGCTGCCGCCGGTGTTGGAGGTCACGGCGGAAACCGACGACGGCGAGATCATGGGGCTGAAACACAAGACCTGGCCGCTGGAAGGCGTCCAGTTCCACCCCGAAGCCGTCCTGACCGAACACGGCAGGCAGATACTACACAACTTCCTTCACCCTCGCCCGCGAGCGGGCGAGGGTCGCCCGCAGGACGGGGTGAGGGCATGAACCTCTACGAAAAACGCCTCAGCCGTGTCCGCACGGCCATGCACGAAAACGGCCTGGACACGCTGATTCTGACGCCCGGCGCGGCCATGCGCTACCTGACCGGGTTTTCCGAACCGGGGTCGCGCTTCCTCGCGCTGGTCATCCCCGACGACCGGCCCTGGCTGTTCCTGGTCCCGGCGCTGAACGCCGAACAAGCGCGCCGGAACCCCGCCGGCGTTTCCGACATCCGCGTGTGGGACGACGCCCAGGGCTGGGAAACGCTGATGGCCCAGGTCGCCAAAGACCTGATGCTCGACATCGGCATCGTCGGACTGGACGACGACATGCCCGCCCGGTTCACGCTCAAACTGCAGGAGCAGATGCCGACCACGCTCTTCAAACCCGCCTCCGCCGCCCTGTCCCCGTTGCGCGCCGTCAAGGACATGCACGAGTTGGCAGCTCTCCAGCACGCCGCCGACGCCACCGATGCGCTGATCCCCCTCGCCTACGCGGCCTGCCGGCCGGGAGCCTCGGAGTTGGAAGTCTCGCTGACCATCCAGCAGAGCATCGCGCGGGCCGGACATGAACTGTCCTTCACGCCCATCGTCGGCGCGGGTCCCAACGGCGCGTCGCCGCACCACAACACCGGCAGAACCAAGATCCAGCCCGGCGATGTCATGATCTTGGACTTCGGCGCCATGGTCGACGGCTACCACGGCGACATCACCCGCACCGTCGCCGTCGGCGAAGCCTCCGGCGAGGCCCGCCAGGTCTACAACGTCGTGTATTGGGCGCAGCAGGCCGCCGTCGCCGCCATTAAACCCGTCGCGACCGCGCACGACATCGACGCCGCCGCCCGCCAGGTCATCGCCGACGCCGGTTTCGGCGACTTCTTCATCCACCGGACGGGACACGGCATCGGCCTGGACGACCATGAAGCGCCCTACATGCTCGCCGGCAACTACACAAAACTCCAGCCCGGCCACTGCTTCTCCATCGAGCCGGGCATCTACCTGCCCGGCAAGTTCGGCGTCCGCCTGGAAGTCATCGTGACCGTCACCGACGACGGCACGGCCCACGTCTTCAACCGGCCCAACGAACCCAGTCTGCTGGTCCTTGAGAAGCTTTAGAAAGCGTCCGACACCCATGCGCCTGCTCGCCGACACGCTGATCGAACTGCCCTTCAAACTCGACTTCTGCTCCCAGCGGCCCAACGTCGAGCCGCTCTATTGCCACATCGATGGCACGGACGTCACGCTCTGGTTCCCGCCGTCCCTGAGCGACGGGACGGACGGCCAGGGCGTCTTCGGCGGCTGGGCCTGGTGGACCGGCAAGACCCTCCGCATCGTGCAGGAGCGCGACATCCCCGGCCCGCCCGACGCCGACGCCCTGCGGGCCGCCGCCCTCGACACCGGCAATCTGGTCCTGCGCCGCTTCCTGAACACCTACCGCTGGCGCTTCGGCCGCCCCGACGTCCACCCCGTCGCCATCGACGCCCGCCGGCTGACTCTGACCGTCGCCCACGACGACGGCAAGGTCGAGACGCTCCCCGAGCCGTTCGCCGCCTTCTTCTATCAGAGCCTGCCCGACCAGCCGCCGCTCGCCTCGTCCATCAACGCCACCACTCTGGCGACACTCCAGGACGACGTGCAGCAGGGCTACGCCCCCCCACTCAGCGGCCAGCTCCGCCTCGACGCCGAAGCGTTGGAAACGCAGGGCGAGCACGAGCGGGCCGAACTCGTTCGCGGCTTGATCACTCAGTAAGGGCTTGGCGTGCCAAGCCCTTACTGAGTGATCAAGCCCTCTTTCTGTATAGATCACGCCTCTCCGGCCCGACAGGGAGACAAACATGACGACCACCGCACAACCGAACACGCCTGCAGCCGCCCCGCGCCGGGTCGTGTACCCCACCTCCGACGGGAAGCCCATGGCCGAAACCGACAAGCACCGCGAACTGATGATCTACGTGATCGAAGCGCTCAAGACGTATTACGCCGACCGGACCGACGTGTACGTGTCCGGCAACAACTTCGTGTTCTACGAAGAAGGAAACCCGAAGGCGCGCATCTCGCCGGATGGCTACGTCGTCTTCGGCGTGTCCCCCGCTCTCCGGGACTCATACATGAGTTGGAAGGAGGAGGGGCGACTACCCGATGTCGTCTTCGAGTTCACCTCCCGCAAGACCCAGCGCGAGGACACCGACTCGAAACTCCCGCTCTACGAGCGTATCCTGCGCGTACCGGAATATTTCCTGTTCGACCCCACCGGCGATTACCTGCGCCCACGCCTGCAGGGCTTCCGCCTCGTCGCAGACCAGTACGTGCGGCTGGAACTCGTCGCAGGCCGCCTCCACAGTGAACGGCTGGGCCTGGAACTGGTACAGGCGGGGGAAGACCTGCGCCTGTATGACACCCACCGACGCGAGTTCCTGCCGACGCCCCTGGAACAAGCCCGCCGGACTGAGGCCGAGGCCGGACGCGCCGAAGCCGAAGCCAGACGCGCCGAAGCCGAAGCCAGACGCGCCGAAGCCGAGGCTACCGCGCGACGCGCCGCCGAAGAGGAAGTCGCGCGCCTGCGCGCCGAACTGGAAGCGCTCAGAAATCCGCCCCGCTCATCATAGGCCCATGAAACAAGCCATACAGCACCTGATCGACGGCCACGACCTGACGCAAGCCGAAGCCGCCGAGACCATGACCCAGATCATGGAAGGCACGGCCACGCCCGCCCAGATCGCCGCGCTCGCCGTCGCCCTCCGCATGAAGGGCGAAACCGTTGAGGAGATCACCGCCTTCGCCCGCGTCATGCGCCGCTACGCCATCCCCGTCCCCGTCCACACCGACAAGGTCATCGTGGACGCCGTCGGGACGGGCGGCGACACGCTCAAGACGTTCAACGTCTCCACGACGGCGGCCCTCGTCGCGGCGGCGGACGGGCGGCTCGCCCTCGCCAAGCACGGCAACCGCGCCGTCACCAGCAAGTGCGGCAGCGCCGACGTCCTCGAAGCCCTCGGCGTCCGCCTGGACCTGCCCGCGCCCGATGTCGGGCGCTGCGTCGAGACCGTCGGCATCGGCTTCCTGTTCGCCCCCGCCATGCACCCCTCGTTCCGCTACGCCGCCGCGCCCCGCAAGGAGATCGGCATCCGCACCATCTTCAACATGCTCGGCCCGCTCACCAACCCGGCGGGCGCTCCCGCCCAGCTCGTCGGCGTCTACGACGGCGCCGTCTGCGAGATGCTGGCCCGCGCCCTGCGCGACCTGGGCAGCCGCCGCGCCCTGCTCGTCCACGGCGTGGACGGCCTGGACGAGCTGTCCACCCTCGGCCCGACCGCCGTCAGCGAACTGAAGAACGCCGAAGTCCGCTCCTACACACTGGACGCGCGCGATCTGGGCCTGCCACGCACCACCATCGACCAACTGGCAGGCCGTGACACGCCCCTGGAGAACGCCGACATCGTCCTCGGCATCCTGCGCGGCGACGACGTCGGCCCGCGCCGCGACATCGTGCTGCTGAACGCCGCCGGCGTCCTGCTCGTCGCCGATGCCGTCGACTCGCTGCACGACGGCATCACGCGCGCGACGGAACTGATCGACAGCGGCGCGGCGCTCAGCACGCTCACGCGCTTACAGGAGTTCACAGCTCATGCCTGACGGAGCGACGGTCTTAGACACGATACTGGCGCATAAGCAGAAGGAAGTCGGTAAGCGACGCGCAGGCGTCACGATGGACATGATAAAGGCGCGTGCTTCACGACACCTCGCGCCGCCCGTTCGTGACTTCGTAGGAGCCTTGCGAGCGTCCAAGACAGGCCGCATCGGCCTGATCGCTGAGGTCAAGAAAGCCTCGCCGTCGGCAGGCGTCATCCGGGAAGACTTCGACCCGGTCCGAATCGCGCGCGCCTACGAGGCCAACGGCGCGGACTGTCTCTCCGTCCTGACGGATGAGCGATTTTTCCAGGGGCATGACGACTATCTGGGCATGATCCGCACCGCCGTCAGCCTGCCCCTGCTCCGCAAAGACTTCATCGTCAGCGAGTGGCAGATTTACGAGGCGCGCGCGCTGGGCGCGGACGCCATACTGCTCATCGTCGCGGCGCTGACGCCCGCCCAGGTCGCCGAGTACCAGGCGCTCACCCACAGCCTCGGCATGGCCGCGCTCGTGGAGGTCCATACCGAGGGTGAGATGGAAACCGCGCTCGCCGCCGACGCGAAACTGATCGGCATCAACAGCCGAAACTTGAAGACATTCGTGACCGATCTTGGAACGGTCGAACGGCTCGCGGTCACCGTTCCCCCGGACGTGCTTCTAGTCGCCGAAAGCGGCCTCCGCACTCCCGCCGATGTGGCGCGCGTCGCCGGGGCGGGTGCGAAAGCGATACTCGTCGGCGAAACGCTGATGCGCGCGCCGGACATCGGCCAGGCCATCGGGGAACTGCTCGGCCCCGCGTGACTCTGATCAAAATTTGCGGCATCACAAACTGGAAAAACGCCGAGGCCGCCGTGGACGCAGGCGCGGACATGCTGGGCTTCGTCGGCGACGAGAACAGCCCGCGCGTCATCAACCCGGATGCTTTCTTGGAGATCGCCGCGCGTCTGCCGCCCCACATCGTCCGCGTCGGCGTCTTCGACCGCGCGCCGCACCCGCGCTGGCGGGCCGCCGGGCGCGACCTGTGGCAGATGTTCCACCGGATTCAGTATTACGAAGACAGCCTGTGGACGGACGTCATCCGCGAGAACTGGGACATGGGCCGCAAGATCAAGGCGTTCCACCTGACCTCAGACCGCGACCTGCGCCGGGTCGCCCACTTCAACGGACTGGTCCAGTCGTTCCTGCTGAACGTCCACGCCGGGGCGCCCGGCGAAGGCAGCGACCCGCTGGCCTACGGCTGGGAGCTGGCGCGCGAAACGCGCCAGTATGGCAAACGGCTGTTTCTGGCCGGCGGCCTGACGCCCGACAACGTCGCGCGGGCGGTACCCCGCGTCGTGCCTTATGCCGACGATGTCACCCTCGGCCGCGTCTGGGCCGACGGCAACGAGCTCGCGATGCGGATGCGGAAGTTCGTCCAGTCGGTCCGTCAGGCGGACCGCTGACGCTGGGTGGGCAGGGAAAAGAAAAAGGTGCTGCCGCGTCCGAGTTCGCTCTCCACGCCGATCTCCCCCCCGTGCAGCGCGACGGCCATCTTGCAGAACGCCAGTCCCAGACCCGTGCTCATCTTGCGCCCGCGCCGGCGCGACTCGACCTGACCGAACTTCTCAAAGATCCGCTCGAACGCCTCCGCCGGGATGCCTTCCCCCGTGTCGCCGACGGCGAAACGGAGCGCCCGTCCTTCCTGAGCCGTGCGGACCGACAGGGTGATCGTGCCGCCTTGGGGGGTGAACTTCACCGCGTTGCCCAGCAGATTGACCAGCACGCGGCGCAGCTTGTCCTCATCGCCCTCGAATGTGGGCAGATCGGGGGCAACGTCCTGCTCAAGCGTCAGGCCGTTTTCCCGAGTGAGCAGCGCCACCTGGGCCGCAGCGCGTCGGACGAGTTCCAGGGCAGACACGGGCCGCAGGTCGAGCGGGACCGTCTGCTGCTCCATCTTCTCCACGTCCAGCAGGTCGTTGATCATGCCCAGCAGCGTCTGCCCCCCCTCGGCGGCGATGTCGATCATCTCCTGCTGCGTGTCGTTCAGGTCGCCCACCAGCGGGACCGTCTGGACGCCGCTCATCACGGACGTCAGCGGCGTGCGGAGGTCATGGATGATCATGTGGGTCAGGTTATCCCGCAGGCGTTCCAACTCTTTCAAGCGGCGGTAGTTCTCCTGCAGCTCGTAGTTGAACTGCAGCTCCCGGTCCCGCAGCCGCTTGCCGCGCAGGCAGGAGCCGACGCGCGCCCGCAGCAGGGTCGGGTTGAAGGGCTTCGGGAGGTAATCCTCGGCCCCGATCTCGATGCACCGGACGATGCTCTCCACGTCGTCGAGGGCGGAGATCATGATGACGGGGATGCGCTGCATCCGCCGATCTTCCTTCAAGCGCGTCAGCACCTCGTACCCGTCCATATCAGGCATCATGATGTCCAGCAGCACGACATCATAATCCTCGCGCACCAGCAGGGACAGCGCCTCGATCCCGCTTTCCGCCGTCTGCACGTCATGCCCCTGCTTCCGCAGCCGGCGTGCCAGCACGTCGCGATTCTGCTCGTTGTCGTCAACCACCAAAAGACGGCCCGGCTCATCGCCCGGCAGTTCGGCCACCGCCGCCGGTGCGTGATGCGGAAGCATGAGGGGGTGTGCCGATGCCTGACTCGCCGCCGCCGGCCCCTGTGCCGCCGCGGCCATGCCCAGGGCGGAGGCGCTCAGGCGCTCGTTGACCATGACGAGCAGCCGGTCGCCCGCCTGGCGCATCTTTTCCACGTCGGAGATCAAATCGGCCTGGCCGCGCTCACGGAGTTCCTCGACGACCATCTCCCCGTAGCCGAGGATGTGGCCGATCGGCGTGCGCAGGTCGTGGCGCAGGTCCGCCAGCGCCTGCGGCTCGATGAGAGCCTCGTCGGCGGAAGTCTGACTCATCGGGAGGCCCTTCCCAGCAGCAGGGCGTCGATCTTCTCCAGCAGGCGCGGCAGATCGACGGGCTTGGTGTCGTAATCGTCACAGCCGGCTTCCATGGCCTTCTCGCGGTCGCCGGACATGGCGTGCGCCGTCAGCGCGATGATGGGGATGCGGCACGTCTCGGACCCGGCCCGGACGCGCCGCGTCGCCTCCCAGCCATCCAGCACGGGCAGGCTCATGTCCATCAGGATCAGATCCGGCAGCTCGCGGGCGGCCTTGACGACCCCCTCCTGGCCGTCCACGGCGACCGCAACCTCGTACCCCTTGCGCGCCAGACGGCGGGACAGCATGTCCCGGTTGTCCTCATTGTCTTCCACCAAGAGCAGCTTCGGCATGTTGTTTCTCCAGGGCGGCGTGGGCGGCGACGAGATCGGCGACCTCGCGCATCAGTTCTTCGTGGCTCCAGCTCCCCTTCTGCAAAATCTTCTCGACGTAGCCGCTCAGTCGCAGGCGGTCTTCCTCGGTGATGTCTTTGGCCGTCAGGACCACGACCGGGATGCTCCGCCACTCCGGGCGCTCCCGCAGCCGCCGGGCGAACTCGAAGCCGTCCATTTCCGGCATCATCAGGTCCAGCAGGATCAGATCGGGACCGACCTGCTCCATGTGTTCCAGGGCCAGCCGCCCGTTCGCCGCCTCGCTGACCCGCCAGCCCTCCCGCGACAGCATCGCGCGCATCATCTGCCGCGTCGTCTCGTCGTCCTCGACCACCAGCACGCGGCAGCCGCCTTCGGCGTCGCGGCACCGGTGCTTCCCCAGGACGGCCGACAATCGGCCGCGATCGATCGGTTTGGTCAGATAGTCGGTCGCCCCGAGCGCGAAACCGATGTTCTTGTCGTCCACCATCGTCAGCATGATGACGGGGATGTCCGCCGTCACGCCGTCGGCTTTCAGCGCCTGCAGCACCGCCCAGCCGTCCATCCCCGGCATCATGACGTCCAGGGTGATGACGACCGGGTGCAGCGCGCGCGCCAGGCGCAGCCCCTCCTCACCGCCGCCCGCCGTTTCCGGCCGGAACCCCTCGCGGATCAGGAAGCGCCGCATCAAGTCGCGGGCGGCAGGGTCGTCATCGATCACGAGCACGACATCCCCGCGGGTCGCGGGGATCGGCTCTTCCGCGGGCGTCCCGACGGCCTCGCCGCCGTCCGCAGGTTTCAGGCCCTCGACCCGCGCCGGCAGGCGGAGCGTGAACGCCGAGCCTTCTCCGGGGACGCTCTCCACCAGGGCGTCGCCGCCCATCAAGCGGCAGAACCGGCGCGTGATCGCCAGCCCCAGCCCCGTCCCGCCGTACTTGCGCGTCGTGGACGCATCGGCCTGCGAGAACGCCTCGAACAACCCCGCCATCTGCTCCGCCGTCATGCCGATCCCCGTGTCCCGCACCGTGAACAATCGCCACGGCCCGTCACGCCGCACCTCCAGCGTCACCGCGCCGTCCGACGTGAACTTGGCCGCGTTGGACAGCAGGTTCAGCAGCGACTGCCGGACTTTGGTCAGATCCGCGTTCATGGCGCCGATGTCTTCAGGGCAGTCCACGGCCAGGGTGTTGCCCTGCCGGGCCATCAGCGACTGCACCGTCCCGGCGACGTCGGCGACCACCGCCGCGACGTCGAAGTTCTCCAGGTACAGGTCCATCTTGCCCGCCTCGATCTTGGACAGGTCCAGGATGTCGTTGATCAGCGCCAGCAGGTGCTTGCCGGCGTTGTTGATCTTCTGCAGGTCCGGCGTGAACGACTCCAGCCCCTCGTCCTCCGCCTCTTCCTGGAGCATCTCCGAGTAGCCGATGATGGCGTTCATGGGCGTGCGGAGTTCATGGCTCATGTTCGCCAGGAACTGCGACTTGGTCCGGCTGGCGGCCTCGGCGGCCTCCTTGGCGCGGCGCAGGTCGTCCGCCGCCTGCTTGCGGGCCGTGATGTCGGCGAACGTGATGACCGCCCCCACCACGGCGCCCCCTTCCAAAATCGGCGACGCCGTGTAAGACACCGGGAAAGACGTCCCGTCGCTCTTCCAGAACACTTCTTCCTCCACGCGGATGCTTTCGCGCGTCTTCAACACGTTGTAGATCGGGCAGTCGATGGCCGGATAAATCGTCCCGTCCGCATGGGTGTGGTGCGTCAGCGCGTGCATGTTGCGTCCGAGCGCGTCTTCCGGCGACGCGCCGATCAGCCGCGCGCCGGCCCGGTTGATGAACGTGCAGTCGCCGGCGGCATCAATGCCGTAGATGCCTTCCTCCGTCGAGTCCAGCAGCAACTGGTTGCTGCGGCTGAGACTCGCCCGCTCCATCTCCGCCCGACGCCGCTCGTCGACGTCGCGGAAGGTCAGCACGGCGCCCAGCCGCGCCTCCTCCCGGTCGTCCCCTCCGCTGATCGGCGCGGCGGACACGTCCACGGGGATCTCCCGCCCGTCCCTGGACACCAGCACCAGCCCCTCGCCCGTATGGTCCGCGTCGAACGGGGACCGGCCGGCCAGGATGCGCCGCACCGGCTCGCCGTCCGCCTGCCCCCGCAGCCGGAACACCTCGCGCACGTCCCGCCCGGCGGCCTCGGCGTGACGCCAGCCGGTCAGCGTCTCGCCCTCGGCGTTCAGCAGCGTCAGGCACCCCTGCGCGTCCGTCGCCAGCACCCCCTCCCCCAGACTCCGCAGCAGCGTGGTCAGCCGCAGCTCGCGCTGCCGGAGTTCTTCCGCCTGGCGCCGCATCGTTTCCGCCGCCACGCCGTATTCACCCGCCAGTTGCTGCAACTGACGGCGCGAGGCGAAGCCGAGGAAGACGGCCCCAAAGACCGCCGTCGCCAGGGCCGTCGCGATCACCCCCTGGGCCGTCTGCCGCGCGACTCGGGCGCGTTCGTCCCGCAGCCTCTCCTCGGTCGAGATGAACGCCTGGAACTGGCCCCGCACGGCGTCCATCTTCGCCTTGCCATACGTGTCGCGGATCAGCACCGGCGCGTTCGGGTCCAGCCCGCGCTGGCCGATGTGGACCCGCGCGTCGGCCTGCCACTGCGCCAGCAGCGCGTCGATGTCTCGGACACGCCGCTCCTGTCCGCCGTTGTCGGCGGCCAGCGCCGCCAGACGGCCCAGCGCCGACCCGACCCGGCTCTCTCCCGCCTGATACGGCTGCAAAAACTGGGCGTCCCCCGAAAGCAGGTAGCCGCGCTTGCCTGTCTCCATGTCCAGCATCAGCTTCTGGGCCGCGTTGGCCTGTGAGATCACGGTGTCCGTGTGTCCGACCCACCGGAAGACGCCCAGCATATGGCTGATCTGCCAGATCAGCAGGCCCGACAGCACGGCCAGCAGCAGCAGCGGCAGCAGGGCCGCCCGCGTGAGGAGACGGTTAAAGCGATTTTCGCTGATAAGGGGGCGCATTGCTTCCATGTACCCATTCCGCGCCTTCTGGTCACACACGCTCCCGACAGACCGCTGCACGGAGGGGTGAGGACGCGGTATAATCGAAGGACACTCTCTGGAACAACAATCGAAAGCGGCTTCAAGTGACCCGAATCAAAATCTGCGGCCTTTCCAACGGCGAAGACGCCCTGGCGGCGGCGGACTACGGCGCGGACGCGCTCGGCTTCATCGGCGTCCCCGGCAGCCCCCGCTACGTGCCGGAACCCGTCTATCACGAGATCTCCAGCGCCCTGCCGATCTTCGTCAAGCGCGTCGTCGTCGTCCACCGGCCCGAGGACGCCGACGACTACCTCGCCGAATACGTCCAGCACTACGCCGATACGACCGACAAGTCCCGCCTCCGGCGCGGCGCGCAGTGGCGCATCCGCGCGTTCCGCATCCGCGACGCCGCCTCGCTCGAAGAACTCGCGGCCTACCCCGACCCCGTCGGCGCGGTCCTGCTGGACGCCTACCACAAAGACAAACTCGGCGGGAGTGGCGAGACCTTCGACTGGGCCTTGGCCCGCGAAGCCAAACGCCTGACCGACAGGCCCATCCTCCTCGCGGGCGGCCTGACGCCCGACAACGTGCAAGACGCCCTCCAAGCCGTCCGCCCCTACGCCGTCGATGTCTCATCGGGCGTCGAGTCCTCCCCCGGCGTCAAAGACCACGCCAAGGTGCGGGCCTTCATCCGCGCCGTCCGCGAGTGGGACCTGCGCCGTGGTTGACATCCTACAGGGCCGGTGCTACAATACGAGATACGCACACGAAAGCAGAACGAACGATGGCGACACAGACGCTCGACACAAAACCCAATTCAAAAATTGCGAAAACGAACTCCTACGTCGCGGACGCGCAGGGGCGGTTCGGCGGCGAGTTCGGCGGGCGCTTCGTCCCCGAAACCATCATCCCGGCCCTCGACGAGCTGACGCTGGCCTATGACGCGGCCAAGGCCGACCCCGAGTTCCAGGCCGAGTTCGCCGCCTACGCCAAGGACTACGTCGGACGCCCCACCCCGCTCTTCTTCGCCGAGAAGATGACCCGCGAACTCGGCGGCGCCCAGATTTACCTCAAGCGCGAAGACCTCGCCCACACCGGCGCGCACAAGATCAACAACGCCCTCGGGCAGATACTGCTGGCCCGGCGCATGAACAAGCCGCGCATCATCGCCGAAACCGGCGCGGGCCAGCAGTATCTGCCCGAGGGCGTTGTTGATCTTGTG
>CAXUCQ010000011.1:0-20265 GCA_964249295.1 uncultured Armatimonadales bacterium
GCGGGCGCAAGAGTGTCCCCTTCCGATGCCCTTACCCTCGGGCAGTCTGCTCTTCAGCAGCCCAGGACTTCAGTCCTGGGAGAACTGACGCAAGAGGTCTGATGTCAGAATGGACGCCATAGCCGCCAAAGATGCCGACGCGCGAATTCCCTGGCTGCCGCTGGGCGCGGGGCTGACGCTGCTTGTGCTGGCGACGTGTGCCGTGATCTTGCGTGGGTTTTTTCAGTATGACGACTTCATCCTGCTGTCGCAGGCGAAGTCGGGCTGGTCCTTCCAGCACCCGCTGACGTTCTTCACGATCTCCCAGAACGGGCTGTTCACGCCGCTGAACAACCTGCTGTTCTTTCTGGAGTTCCGGGCGTTCGGGCTGCATCCCCTGGGGTATGTCGCGTTCTCCGTGCTGCTGCACCTGGGCAACACATTTCTTGTGACTCTGCTCGCCTGGCAGGTGACGCGGGACCGCGCTTCCTCTGCCGTCGCCGGCATCCTGTTCGCGGTCGGGTACGCGAAGATGGAGGCCGTGACGTGGATCGCGGCGTATGTCCACGCCGTCACGACGCTGTGTTATCTGGCGTCGCTCAACTGCCTCCTGCGCCGGCTGAGCGGCGCACACAGAGGCTGGTACGGCCTTTCGCTGGCGTTCTTCGTGCTGGGGATGTTCTCCAAGGAACCCATCGCGTCCTTGCCGCTGATGGCCGCCGTCGCCGTGCTGCTGTTCGGTTCCGGGAGCGTGCGGCGCCGCCTGGGGGCGGCGATGCCGTACTTTGTCTTGGGCGCGGTCTATGTCGTGGGCATGTATTTCTGGCAGAAGTACGGCCCGGCGGCGCTGTTTTTGCAGACCGGGATCTACCGACCCGGATGGCGCGAGGCGCGCAACTTGGCGGCGCTAGGCGGACTGATCGTGCCGCCGGCGTCTTCGGCGCTGCTGCACTTTCTGGCGCGCATCCCTCACCTGGGGACCGCTTATCAGGCGCTGGCCGGGTTCTGCGGGCTGGCGTTCCTGCCCGGTCTGGCCTGGTGTTTCTGGCGCGGGACGCGGGCGGTGCGGTTCAGCGTCCTGTGGATCGTGGTGTGTTTTCTGCCGTTCGTTTTCGTCACGACGGGGATCGCGTCACGCTATTTGTATCTGCCGTCGGTCGGGTTCTGTCTGCTGGTCGGCAGTCTGGCACCCTCCTGGCGCGAGAATCGGCTCACGCCGCGCTGGGCCGGGGGGGCGTGGCTGCTGGCGGCGTATGTGGCGGCGAACCTACTGCTGTCGTTCGTGTGGCAGCGGCAGCAGGTCCAGAACGGACAGATGCGACGGGCGGTGATTCGCGCCGTCGCGGCGCAAGCCCCCTGGCCACCGGGGTCCAGCCTGTGCGTGACGGGGCTGTCCGGGAAGTTCGAGGACATCGACATGGCGCTGCCGCTCTGGGTGTCGGACGCGCCGCGTCTGTACCCGGCGGCGAAGTGTCCCGGCGGGGCGGGGCGGATGTCTCGCGCGACGTTCACCGGCGGACGACTCGTTGTCGATGGTTCCGGCGGGTGATGGGTACAAGGGCCGCAGGAGAAAGCGTAAGTCTCCCAGGACTGAAGTCCTGGGCTGCCAGGGAGAGGACTGCCCGCCGTCGCGGGCGCAGAAAGAGCGTGCGGGGCCACTCCTCTCCTCGCCCTTACCCTCGGGCAGTCCGAGAAATCTAGCCCAGGACTTCGGTCCTGGGACACGGACGCAAGAGGTCTAGTTTGTCCCGGTCCATCTGTTCCGCCGTTGTGGCTCTGTTGCCGGCGCTTCTCGGCTGGCAGTCAGTCCAGGCGCAGGGAATCGCTGCAGGGCCGCTGCGAGTCTCGGAGCGAACCGCGCTCGACATCGAGCGGCTGCGGGTCGTGACGGCGGGGCGCTTTCCCAACGACGTGCCGACGTGTCAGGCGCTCGTGGTCGGCGGCGGCCTGGGCGGGGTCGCCGCCGCCGAAGACCTGGCCCGGCAGGGCGTCAGCGTCATCCTGACGGAGTCAAGCTCGCACCTGGGCGGTCAGCTCACGGCGCAGGGCGTCTCGACGCCCGACGAGAACAGTTTTATTGAAGATGACCCCGGTCCGGGAACACGCCACTACCGCGCGATCCGGGACAGTCTCCGTGCGCTGTATGCCGACGTTTGCGGCATCAAGCCGGGGCGGGCGGAGAACGTCGGGCAGTGCTGGGTGAGCCGGGTTTCGGGCGAACCCGCCGCGTGGGAGCGGGTCATCCGCGACCGGCTCGCGCCGCTGGCCGGGCCGCGCGGCATCCGGCAGATCCTGCTCCGCAGCCGACTGCTGGCCGTGCGGCGGTCTCCCGGCAACGGGCGGATCAGTTACGCGGACTTTTTGGACCTGGACACGGGCCGCATCACGCGCGTCGGGGCGCAGTTCCTGCTCGACGCCACGGAGACGGGGGATGTGCTGCCGCCGGCGGGCGTACCCTGGACCATCGGGCAGGAGGCGCGCAGCGCTTACGGCGAGCCGGACGCGCCCCCGGACGCCCATCCCGAGTGGGTGCAGAGTTTTACGTACTCGTTCGACGCGCGCTGGACGCCGCAGGGGACTCAGCCGATCACGGCCCCACCCGGTGAGTATGGGTTCTTCCGATCTCTGGGCGAGTACACGCTGGCGTATGACGCCGACGGCGCGCCCGTCGATTACCGGATGTTTTCACGCGCGCCGGGGGCGGGGGGGCCGTTCTGGACGTACCGCCGGCTGATCGCCGCGTCCAGCTTTGACGGCAGCCCGGATTACCCGCAGGACGTTTCGCTGATCAACTGGCGCGGCAACGACTTCCGCGAGGAGAGTTTCGTCGGCAAGGCGCCTGCGGAACAGGTGCGGATTCTGCGGCGCGCGCAAGCGTTCGCCCAGGGGTTTCTGTTCTGGCTGCAGACCGAGTGTCCGCGTGACGACGGCGCGGGCCTGGGCTACCCGGAGATTCAGCCGGCGGGGGATGTACTCGGCGGCGACGGCTTCGCGCCCGTACCCTACATCCGCGAAGGGCGCCGCCTGCTCGCCCAGGAGACGCTGGCGGAGAACGATCTCGTCCCCGCCCCGACGGAGCCGGACCGGAAGGTCGGCACGGATTTCCCGGACGCCGTCGGGACGGCGCTGTACCCGATCGACATCCATCCGGCGCGCGGCGAGCCGCCCTTGCTGATTCAAGCTCTGCCGTATGCCCTGCCGCTGGGCGCGTTTCTGCCGCGCTCCGGCCCGTCGAACCTCATCCCGGCGGCCAACGATTGGGGCGCGAGTCGGCTGGCGATGGCCTCGGCCCGGATGCACCCGATCGAGTGGGAGGCGGGCGAGATCGCGGGCCACCTGGCCGCTTTCTGCCTGCTGAACAACGTCCTGCCGGCTCAGGTGCGCGCCACGCCCGCGCTGCTGTCCGCGTTCCAGGCGAAACTGGAAGACGATGGGATTATGCTGCGCTGGAGCGAATTGTCGCCCTCGCGGTGACGGGTGGCCCGGCGCGCCATCGGCCGGCCCGCACCCGGCTTGCGGGGTGCGGGCCGCCACAGACAAGGGAAGAGCCGTTTGATGACTACCGGAAAGAGGCAGCTCGTCCTCGCGAGCAGCCGCACCGACGCGCAGGCGTGGGCGGAGATCACGGCGGGGCAAAGACCCCGGCTTGACTACCTCGCCATCGCCGATGCGCTGGGGGCGGACGTTCTGGACACCCGCGTCTCGGACGGGATACCCCGCTGGCGCCGCCAGGTCGAACGGGCGCTCGCCAGCGATCTGACGCAGGCCGATCTCGCATGGGGGCGGCGGGGCGCCGTCAGCGCCTGGCTGTCGACCTCGGAGAAAGTCGGCCTGCCGCTGGCGCTGCACGGGAGGTCACAGGTGCCGCACGTGCTGATCGCCCACAACCTGCGCTCGGCGCGCAAGCGGCTGCTGCACCGGCTGACGGGGGTGCTGCGCACGGGGTTCCAGGCCATCGTCTGCCTGTCCCGGTCACAGGAGGCTTTCCTGCGCGACGTGGTGAACCTACCGGCAGCCCGCGTCCACCGGCTGTATGACAACGTGGACACGGCCTTCTGGCGGCCCGAGGCGGGCGAAGCCCCCGACGGGGACTATGTGCTGGCGGTGGGCCGCGAGAACCGCGACTATGGGACGGCGCTTTCGGCGGCGCGGAAACTGGGGCTGCCGCTGACGATTGTCGGGTCTTCCCTGTGGTCGTCGCGCGCGCTGGGCCTGGACCCGAGTGACCTACCGGCCAACGTCACCGTGCGGCAGGAGTTTCTCTCCTACACCGATCTGCGCGCGCTCTACGCCGGGGCGCGGCTGGTCGTGGTTCCGCTCCACGCCTGCGACTATGCCGCTGGGGTCAACGGGGCGTTGGAAGCGATGGCGATGGGGAAGGCGTCCGTGGTCTCCGGCACTGAGGGGCTGGCGGAGTACGTCCGGGACGGCGAGACGAACCGGGTCGTGCCGCCGGGCGATGCCGCCGCGCTGGCGGACGCCATCGGCGCGCTCTGGGATGATGCCCCCGCCCGCCGGGCGATGGGCGCGGCGGGCCGGGCGCGGGTGGAACGCGGGATGAGCCTGGACGGGTATGCCGCGCAGGTGGCGGAGATTGTGCGGGACGTGATGGAAGAGGAGAAAAGATCGTGATCGGTCAGAGTCGACCACGGGTGTTGTTTTTGGCACACCTGCTGCCTTACCCGCCGGACGGCGGCGCGAAGATCAAGTCCTATTACACCCTGCGCGCCCTGGCGGCCGCGTATGACGTGACGCTGATCGCGTTCATCCGCTCCGAGGAAGAAAAGCAATACCTGGACGAACTGCGCCCGTTCTGCGTCGGCGGCATCCAGACGGTCCCGATCGTGCGCTCCAAGGCGAAAAACGTCACCGACGCCGCGAGCGCCCTGCTGACGCACCGGTCGTTTATCGTTTCCCGTGACCGCGTGCCGGAGATGCAGAAGGCCGTCCTGGACCGCCTCCTGAACCAGCGCTATGACGCCGTCCACATCGACCACCTCCAGATGGCGCAGTACGTGCTGCCCCGGCGCTCCGGCGCGCACCTGTTTTTGGACCATCACAACGTCGAAAGCGCCATCATCAAGCAGCTCGCCGCCACGACGGACTCGCGCTGGACCCGGCTGTATGCGAGCCAGGAATGGCCGAAGCTCGAAAAGTACGAGGTCGGCGTCTGCAAGCAGTGCGACCATGTCTTCACCGTCACCGAGGAGGACGCTGCGTCATTGCGGGCGCTCGACGTGTCCCTGACGAACGTCAGCGCGGTCCCTATCGGGGTCGACGGCAACTACTTCGCCCCGGTCGAGCGCCTGGCGGCCTCCAAGACCCTGCTCTCGATCGGGACGATGTACTGGCAGCCGAACGTCGATGCGATCCTGTGGTTCCACGAGCGCATTTTCCCGATGATCAAAGAGAAAGTGCCGGACGTGCGCTTGAAGATCGTCGGCAACAAGCCGGTCGAGAAGATCACCGGCCTGGCCCTGGTGGACAAAAGCGTGATGGTCACGGGCTACGTGGAAGACGTCCGCCCCACAGCCATCGACAGCGCGGCGTTCATCGTCCCGCTGCTGTCGGGGAGCGGGATGCGCGTGAAGATCCTGAACGCCATGTCGATGGCGCTGCCCGTCGTTTCCACGCGGATCGGCGCGGAAGGCATCGCGGCGACTGACGGCAAAAACATCCTGATCGCCAACAGCCCCGAGAATTTCAGCCGGTACTGCGTCAACCTCATCAACGACCCGAACCTGCGCACCGAGATCGGCAACGGCGGGCGCGCTCTCGTCGAGTCTCTTTATTCCTGGGCGGCGATCAGCCGCCGCCTGTTGGACACCTACGCCCGCGTCCTGGCCGCCCCCATTCGGAAGAAGTGATCGGACGTCTTCGCCCTTCCTGCGCGACGAGAAGACCTGCAAAACGGCCCGCAAAACGCCGAACATGAGCGTAGGAGTTGGGTATACTGCCTCTCCCAAGAACTATCTTTGGACCGAGAGTAAGTCACCGCCGTATGCGAGTTCTATTCGTCGCGCCGTATGTCCCGTCGCTGATCCGGGTCCGGCCTTTCCATTTCATCCGCGCGCTGGCGGAGCAGGGGCATCAGGTCACGGTCGTCGCGCTGGGCGCGGACGGCCAGGCGTCGGACGCTGCGTCGCGGCAGGCGCTGCTGCCGTTCTGCAGCGCCGTCCATGTCGTGCCGCTCTCGAAACGCGAGGCCGCCCTGTCCTGCCTGCGCAGCCTGGCGACGCCGACGCCGCTGTGGGCCGCCTACTGCGCCTCGCGCGGCATGGAGCGGGCGCTGCGGGACGCGCTGTCGCAGGAGAAGTTCGACGTCGCCCATGTCGAACACCTGCGGGCGGCGCACTTCGCGTCGGTGCTGGAAGACTATTTGCCGCTCGTCTATGATTCGGTCGACTGCATCGCCGGGCTGCAGGAGCAGCTCATGCGCGCGCCCCGGCGGGGGGCGCTGGCGCGCGCCGTGAGCTGGGCGGAACACGCCAAATTGCGCCGCTACGAGCCGCGTGTCGCCGCCCGATTCGACCGCGTCCTGATGACGGGCGCCCCGGACGCCGAGTGCCTGCAGCAGCTCGCGTCGGCGCAGAACCTGGCACTGCCCATCGAGGTCGTCCCGAACGGCGTCGATCTGGAGTATTTCCGGCCTGCGCGCGACGCGCAGCCCGTGGAGGCGAGCCTGGTGCTGTCAGGCAAGATGAGCTACGCCGCCAACCACGACGCCGCCCTTTATTTTGCCACCGAAATCTTCCCGCTGGTTCGCCGGGCGTGTCGGAGCGCGAGCCTAACCCTCGTGGGGAGCGGGCCGGGCGCGGCTCTGACGGCGCTGGCGCGGCCCGACTCCGGCATCACTGTGACCGGGCGCGTGGACGACTTGCGCCCTTACCTCGCCCGCGCCGCCGTCGCCGTGTGTCCGCTGCGGATCGGCGTCGGGATTCAGAACAAGGCCCTGGAGGCCATGGCGATGGGCAGGCCGGTCGTGACGACGCCGCTCGCGGCGCGCGCGTTTGGGAAAGATGCCGACGGCAGCGCCCTGTGTGTCGCCGAGACGCCGGCCCAGTTCGCCCAGCAGATCGTTGCTCTTTTCTCCGACCCACAGGGGGCGGCGCAGATCGGGCAGAACGCGCGGGCCTATGTGGAGGCGCACCACGACTGGCGGCGTGCGGCCCGGCGGCTGGGCGACATCTATCAGGCGGTCGCGCGCTGACGGGAAACGAAGATGAAAAACGAGAACGGCGGAGGACCGGTAGGCCCTCCGCCGTTTTTCTGCGACTAAGCGAGAGAACTGTAGTTCAAGGGCGTCAGCGGCGGGAACCGTCGGCTTTGCTGCAGTCGGGCGATCTCTCCCTGTGCGGCCCTGATGCGGTCCGACGTCAGGGGGTGATCCGAGAGGAAGTCTCCGGCGACGGAGCCGCCGTTCCCCGCGACCTGTTCGAGCGTCTGGAACAGCAGGATCATGCCCTGGGGGTTGAACCCGGCGTCGACCATGTTCTGCAGGCCCCCCGCGTCGGCCTGCGCTTCTTCGCCGCGCGAGTATTTCAGGCTGATCGCGTTGTCGGCCAGGCCCGCGATGGTCTGCACCGCCTGTCCGGCATGGAAGAGGGACAGCCCGAGTGCCAGCAGGGTGTCGCGCTGCTGCTGCTTGGCATAGGCAAGCGCCCAGTGCTGCTTGCGGACGTGGGTCATCTCGTGGCCCGTCACGCCGGCCAGGGCGTCGTCGGTCGTCAGTTTTTCGTACAGCCCCGTGTACATGAACATGTTGCCGCCGGGCAGGGCGAACGCATTGACTTCCTTGCTGTCCAGCACGTGGAAGCGGAAGTCCCAGGTCTGCCGGTCCTGCGGCGGCAGCGCCGCGACGAGCCGCTGCCCGAGCTGACCGAAGTGGCGGGCGCGTCCGTCATGGACCTCTTTGTACTGTTTGAGGATCTGCTGCGCGGCCTGGTCGCCGACCTGTTTCTGCTGGGCCGGGTTCGGGGCCGCGAACAGCCCGCCCGCGTGTGCGGCCTGGGTCGTCAGCAGCAAGGGGGCGGCGGCCAATCCGACCCCGGCCACCCCTAGGTCGCGCAGGAAGCGTCGGCGGGCCTCGTTGCATTCAGACTGCTTCTGTGTTGCCATCAATAAAGCCTCTCTTGGTCGAAGGAACGGCGCTCACGGTCTCTGTATCCCTGGACGTTGTACCCAAGCGTAAGGTTCCGCCATGCACCTTTACCAACCGTTGTTTGTCGCGGAAACCACCGGGTACAATGACTGCCGGGAGAGGATGCATGGTATCCGCTGACGATCTGAACGACCTGCCGGACTGGACGGCGGGCATCGCCGAACGAAAAATCCAGGAGGCGATTGAGGACGGCCTGTTCGACAACCTGCCCGGTCGGGGACAGCCGCTCGACCTGAGCGTGAACCCGTTCGAGCCGCCCGGCATGGGGGCGATCAACCGGCTGCTCAAGCACAACCGAGTGCTGCCGCTGTGGCTGACGCTGGAACAGGAGATCGAGACAAGCCGCGCCCTGGCGCTGGCGACATTCGCCCGATGGGAGGCTGCTGCGCCCGGCCTCGCGGGGACGACGGACTATGCCCGCGCCCGGCGGGCCGCGCGCGAGGCTTATGAGCGGCATATGCGCCAGACCAACGACTTGGTCCTCAAGTACAACTATTCCAGCCCGTTCGCCCTGCGCGCCCCCGTCCCGCTGATGGTCAAGACCCGCCTGCGCGAGTTCGACGAACGCTACGGCGTCGGCGAAACGCCGCAATGAACGTCCTGGTTTTGGAGCGCGCCGGGGTCCTTCTGGCCGTGGTCTTCGGCACCCGTGTCTGGGCCAAGTGGCGCGTCGCCCGCCGCGAACAGGCCGCGCTGACGACGCCCCTTGTCGATCCCATCCTGCTGGAAACCGTGTTCGCGCCGCGCGCGCGAGATGGCGACGACGCCGACCTGCTCGCCGAGATGCGCGACACGCTGCTGCATCTCAACCGCCGCGCATATGCCGAGGAGTTCTGGCATCTGCACACGCAGTTGGCGTCGCTGTACGGGACGCTGGGCGATGCGCCGCGAGCGACGATGCGCCGCGCCCTGGTCCGGCTTGTCACCGCCAACGACCGCTGGCTGCAACTGGTCGGCGCAAAAACAGCCGCCGAACTCGGCCTCACCGAAGCCGTGCCGCCTTTGACCGCCATATTGGAGATGGGTGACTCGCAACGCTTCAACCGTGAGAAAGTGGAGTATAGCGCGGCGGAGGCCGCCGACCTGCGCTACCGACAGGAATTGGAACAGGCGCTGACGGCGCTGACGAGGCAGTGAAGTTGTTGCGTGAGGCTCCCAGGACTGAAGTCCTGGGCTATGGAAGAGCGGACTGCCCGCCGTCGCGGGCGAGGACAGGAAGAACCATGACACGACTTGTGAGTAGCCTTGCCGTTCTGGGCCTGCTGCTGTTTGCCCTGCCTGCAACTGCCAAGAGTGCTGTCAGGCCGGTGCGTGTCGTCATCGAAACGACCCTGGGCAATATCGAGGTGCGGTTGGAGCCGCAGCGCGCGCCGGTCTCGACCGCGAACTTCCTGCGCTACGTCGATGGCGGCTTCTACAACGGCGGCTTTTTCCACCGCACCGTGACGCTCGCCAACCAGCCCGGCAACAAGGTCAAGATTCAGGTCATCCAGGGCGGCATCGACCCGGCCTCGGGCAAGAAAGACTTCCCGCCGATCCCGTTGGAACGGACGAACGTCACCGGCCTGCACCATGTTGATGGCACGATCTCGATGGCTCGCGACGCGCCCGACACGGCCACCTCCGACTTCTTCCTGTGCGTCGGCGACCAGCCCGCGCTCGACTACGGCGGTGCCCGCAACCCGGACGGTCAGGGCTTCGCCGCCTTCGGCCATGTCGTCAAGGGCATGGACATCGTTCGGAAGATACAGATGTCTCCAGCCCATGGACAGGACTTGACGCCGCCGGTGCGGATTGTAAGGGTGCGGCGGGAGTAAGACGCAGTTCATTTGGCAGGCATAACAAGGATGTTCAGGATGTTTGAGGTGTTAGGTTTTCCGTCGTAATAACCCGCGCCCCCGCCGTGCCACTCAATCTTGTACAATCCAGGGCGTGCGAACCGATAACTGGTTGTCGCGCAAAAGAACTCGACGCCTGGGCTGCCAACAAGAGTGTCAAACTCATGGTTGTCACGGGTCGCGTCTTCCAGACTTTTGGATGTTAGCGCATTGTTGATGTATTCGCCATACACGGTCTTTGGTCCAGATCGGTGAACGTAGCTTCCCTTCTTCAGAACCTCCATCACGTGAATGATCCGCACTTCTTCTCCGATGGCGTACTGCGTCTTCGCCGCCATGATTGTCGCGCGTCGGCTATTCTCTATTGGCCCTTTGTTTTCGTCGTAGGGATACGCCTTTGCGACACGCAGATCACTCTCCGGGGAGTCAACGATAGTCCACTGGCTGATGGGCTTATCCGTGTTCGCGTACATAGGCATCTCAAATGGCTCCGGCTCCCCACGCAGATAGGCCGGTATGTGCGGGTCAGCGGCACTCCGACACGTCAGTAAGTCAACTGTGTATGTGCGATGCTCGGCCACGGTGACGCGCTGATCTGTGCTTGGCAATGCACCTTTCGCTTGGAGCGTGTACACACCCGCAGACATGTCAAACAGGTAATAACCATGTTCATCTGTCTTTGCGCTTACGCTGAAGTAGTTGCCGCGTAGATTCACAAACAGGTTGGGACAGACCTTGCCCGTTTCGTCCCGCACTGTGCCCTGTACAAAGGCAGCAGTCGAGACACGGGCGGAAACGACGACAAGGAACAACACCAGCAAAAGGAGGGAAAATCGAGACTGGGCTTGGCCGGACATCTTACGTTTCTTTCAGCGTGACCACGGTTGCGCCTGCGCCGCCTTCGTCGGCGTTGGCGGTGGCGAAGGAGGAGACGAGGGGGTGGCTTTGCAGAAACTCCTGAACGGCGCGGCGCAGGGCGCCGGTGCCTTTGCCGTGGACGATGCGAGCGTGGGTCAGGCCGGCGGCGTAGGCGTCATCGACGTACTTCTCGACGTTCTGCACGGCCTCGTCGGCGCGCTGGCCGAGCAGGGTGAGCTGCGGGGCGATGGCGACGGCTTTCTGCAGGGCGAGGTTCGAGTCTCCGCTGCGGTCGCCGTCACCAGCGGGTCTTGGAGGCTGTGGCCGGCTGGCGCCGCCGTCGCGGGCGCTGGGGCGGGCGGGTTTGGCGGGGCCACCGTCGTCGATCAGGCGGAGGCTGGACGGGGGGACGCTGACGCGGATCGCGCCGACCTGGACGGGGATGGGACTGTCGTCGCGGGCGTCTTCTAAAAGTTCGCCGACCATGCCCAGGCTGGCGACGCGGACGCGGTCGCCTCGCCGCAGAGGGCGGTCGGGTTCGACGTCGGCCAGGCGTGACGCCGGTTCTTCGGTCAACCGCTGCTGGATGGCGGTCTGCAGGTCACGCCCAATGTCCTGGATGGCCTGGCGGGCGCGCTCGGTGCGCTTGCCCTCGGCACCCACGCGGCGCACTTCGGCCAGGGTGTTGTCGAACTTCTCCTGGGCGCGCTTGATCAAGGCCCGCGCCTCGTCCTGTGCCTTCTGGCGGGCCGTGATGCGCAGGGCGTCGAGCGATTCGAGCTGCTCCTGGTAGCGTCGGCGGAGCATCTGCGCTTCGACGCGGGCGCGTTCGGACTCGCGGGCGTCGGTGATGGCCTGCCGCCGGTTTTCTTCCAGGCCGCGCAGGATGTCGGCGGTCTCGTCGGAGCCGTTCAGGGCGGCGCGGGCGCTGTCGAGCACGTCGGCGGGCATACCGATGCGGCCCGCGATGGCGAAGGCGTTGGAGGAGCCGGGAACGCCCTGCAGCAGCCGGTAGGTGGGGGAAAGAGTTGCTTCGCTGAACTCGACGCTGGAGTTCTGGACGTGTTCCGTCGAAAAGGCGTAGGTTTTGAGTTCGCCGTAGTGGGTCGTGGCGATGACGCGGACCTTGGGGACGGAACGGAAGCGGTCCAGCAGGGCGCGGGCGAGGGCGGCACCTTCGCCGGGGTCGGTGCCGGCGCCGACCTCGTCGAGCAGGACGAGCGAATTGGGGCGCAGGTCGTCTAAGATGTGGACGATGTTGCTGATGTGTCCCGAGAACGTGGAGAGGGACTGCTGCAGGCTCTGCTCGTCGCCGATGTCGGCGAAGACCTGGTCGAAGACATTGATGTCGGCGCGCGACGCCGGGACGTGAAGGCCGCACTGGGCCATCAGCGTGAGCAAGCCCGTGGTCTTCAGGCTGACGGTCTTGCCGCCGGTGTTGGGGCCGGTGATGAGCAGGATGTGGTTCTGCGGCGCTCCGAGTTCGATGTCGATGGGGACGACGATCTTGGGGTCGAGCAGGGGGTGACGGGCCGAGAGCAGGCGCGTCAGGCCGGTCTGGTTCAGGGTCGGCTCGATGGCGTCGTGCTGCTGGGCGAGCTTGGCGCGGGCGGCGATGAAGTCCATCTCGGCCAGCACGGACACGGTGACGACCAGGGTGGGGGACACGCGGCGAACCGACTCCGTCAGGCGCGTCAGGATTTTGACGACCTCCTGCTCCTCTTTGATGGCGAGTTCCTTGACCTCGTTGCCCAGATCGACGACGGCCTGCGGCTCCATGAACAGGGTCGCGCCGGACGCCGACGTGTCGTGGACGATGCCGCCGAACGCGCCCCGGTGGTCGGCCTTGACGGGGACGCAGTAGCGGTCGCCGCGCTGGACGATGACCGGGTCCTGCAAGAGCGTCCGGGCCGGGCCGGAGATGATCGCGTTGAGCTTGTCTAAAATACGCTGCGCGGCGACTTTGCGGCGGCTGCGGATGCGGGCGAGTTCGGGCGACGCCGAATCGAGCACCTGGCCGCCGGGGCTGATGCTGCCGGTGATCTCGGCTTCGAGTGCCGGGAACTGTCCCAGTCCGCCGGCAAGATCGGCCAGCAGCGGGTAGTCCTCGGCGATCTTCTGCAGGAATGCCTTCAATCCGCGTGAGGCCTGGGCGATGGCGAGTACGTCCATCAGGCTGTGCGGGTCCAGGGTCGCGCCGATGTCGGCCTGTCGGATCAGCGGGCGTATGTCCGTGATGCCGCCGAGCGGCAGGTTGCCCTTAGCTTCGATCAGCTTGCGGCATTCGGTCGTCTCGTCGAGCCGGGCCTGCACCTGGGGCAGATAATCCATCGGCGTCATCGCCAGCGCCTTTTCCGCGCCGAGCGAACAGGCGGTCAGGGCCGCCAACTGCTGCCGGACGGAGTCGAATTCGAGAACGCGGAGGGCGTGTGTGTCCATACGTATTTAGTGTACCCCGTTCGTGTCGCTCTGTTCTCAATCTTGCGTGGAACAGAGGGTACAGGGCAGGAAAGGGCGCACAGGAGGAAAGGGCGCACGCCCTGTGCCTCTACGAGATGGGCGCAAGCAATGCATGAATGTGGGCGCATTACGATGCGCCCCTACAGGGAGGCGGCCTCTTCGTCACGGCCCGGACATGGGAATGGCCTCTGCGTAGGGGCGCATCGCAATGCGCCCTCCTGTAGAGGTTAGGGAACAAAGCCCCTCGCCAGGGCGTTCTTCCATTGGTACATCCCTTCGGAGAATCACAATGAAGCTTGTTCAACGCGCCCTGGTGATGGCTTTTCTCGCCTTGGCGATGCTTTTCGGCAGGTCGGTCCTGGCCGCGCCGCCCTTGCAGCAGTTCGCCTCGGCGGGCATCAAGACATTGAGCGCGAGCAGCGAGATCACGACGGAGAATCAGTCGGAGCTGCGGAAGATTCCGGGCGACATCGCCCTCGCGTATCGCCTGCATCGCGGCGCGATGCAGTATATGCAGCCGGGCCTGCTGCGCGTTTCGACGAGCATCCCCCTGCTCGGGTCCGGTTACTACATCGTCAACGGCAACCGGACGCTGACCGTCGCGCCCTTCGTCCACAAGGTCCGGGACGTGACCGGGGCGCCCGGCAAGAAGCAGACGCTGATGGACTTCGGCATGATCCCGCCGGAGTTGTTTGCCGACTACAACGCGACTTTCGTGTCCAAAGACGGTTCGGATTACGTGTACAACGTCACACCGAAGCTGAAGAGCGAGACGTACCGCTACGAAGTCTGGATCGATCCGGCGACGAAGATCACCGCGAAGCGCGTGGACTACGACCGGCACGGCGTTATGACGAAGCAGGTATACTACAAGGACCCGGTGCAGATCGCGCCTGGCATCTTCGTCCCGACACGGCTGGAACTGTACAACTCGTCCAACAAGCTGGCGGGCGTCACGGTCTACCAGAACATTAAGGTCAATCAGCCGATCAGCGCCTCGACTTTCAATTTTTGAACACGGTCAACTCAAACTCAGTCCGATCCGCCCACGCCGCTTCCCGAGACGCCCGCCGCTTCGACCTCACGGCGGGCCTTCTTCTGCTCCTGCTTACCGTGTTCCGTGTCTGGTACGCGGGGCATCACGAACTGCTCCAGGACGAGGCGTACTACTGGCAGTGGTCGCGTCACCTCGCCTGGGGCTACTACGACAACACGCCCCTGGTCGCCGTCGCCATCCGCGCCTGCACGACGCTGCTCGGCTCCCACGAGATCGGCGTCCGGGCCGAAGCCCTTGCGTCCTCGCTGATCGCCTCGACTTTTATCTATCTTCTCACGACGCGGCTGCTCGGGCGCGGCGTCGCGCTGTTCGCCGTCGTGCTCGCCAACGTCGTGCCGCTGTTCGCCGCCGGGTCGGTGATCGCCACGCACGACCCGGTGCAACTCGCCCTTTGGGCCGCCGCCCTGTACGTCATCCACCGCGCTTTGACGGACCGCCCGCGCTGGTGGTACGGCGCGGGCGTCCTCGCCGGATTGGCGGCCCTGGCGAAACTCAACGCGCTGCTGCTGCTGCCGGGCGTGTTTTTGTATCTGCTGCTCGCGTCGTCTGCCCGTGACCGCTGGATGCGCCGCCCGGAGCCATATGTCGCCGGGGCGATCGCCCTGCTGATCTTCTCCCCGTTCGTCTGGTGGAACCACACGCACCAGGACGCTTTCTGGACACACATCCACGCCATGGGGTCGCGCAATGGGGCGCACGACCCGCCGCTGAAATGGACTTTGCGGTTTCTGGGGGATCAGGCGCTCGTGCTGTCGCCGTTCGTGTTCCTGACCTACCTGTATGCCTTGTACGACGGCTGGCGGCGCGGCGCTCAACAGCGTGATGACGCCGTGCTGTTTTTGTGGTGTCCCAGCGTCGTCGTCTTCGCGGCCACCGTCTTTGTGTCGCTGCGCAGCAAGGTCGAAGCCAACTGGGCGGTGGCGGCGTATATCTCCGGCTTGATCCTGGTCGCGGCTGTTCTCGCGCGCGCCTGGCAGGAGCGCGGACGCTCGGGGCGTGTATGGGTCGGCGTCAACCTGGGTGTCGCCGCCGTCCTGGCCGTGGGAGCGTTGTTGCCGGCGCTGCTTTACGGTGTCGGGCTGAAGTTCCACAAGCCAAAGGACGACCGAACGAATGAGCTTTATGGCTGGCGGACATTGGCGACGCGGTTGCAAGGCGAGGAAGCGGCGATGGGCGATGATGCCTTCGTGTTCGGCCTGAACTACCGGATGCCGTCGGAGGCCGCGTTTTACCTGCCGGGGCAGCCGCAGACCTATTCGCTGTTCCTGAACGACCGGGCGAACGAGTATATGTTCTGGGAAGACCCACGGCAACTCGTCGGGCGGGACGCGATCTTTGTCAACGACACGGATACGCAGGACCATTTCGACGACTTGCGGGCCGTGTTCGCCCGCGTCGAGCCGCAGCCGCCGCTTGAGATTTACAGAGACCCGCCGTACCGGACGCCAATCCGAACCTTGCAGATCGTCCGCTGTTACGGCTTCAAGGGCTACGACGTGCAACACTGGCAGCAGGGGTGGTGAGACGCATATTGTGGACGCGGCGGCAGGCGAAAAGCGTCCCGAGGAGAGCGCCCGCATAAGCGCCGTTGTGCCACCAGCCGACGGCGAAGGCGGGCCGGATGTCCAGAATGCCCGTCAGGAACGGCCAACGCTCACTGTTCGGCTGCGCCAACGGCTCCGCCCCGTAGGCGATCAACCCGCAGAGCAAAGACATTTGGGCCGTCACCAGCATTACCCAGCCGATGGCTTTCAAGTACACCTTTGTGGACGCCCTCGGTGCGCGGCCCGCCGTACTCACGACTCCCAAAATCATTCCTAAAAAGCAGCCGAACCACCAGGTCGCCGCCGTGCCGACCACCAGCGCCTCGACCCGGACGGGCGCGTGTTCCAGTCCGAACGCTTGGAGTAACGGGCCGAACTGCTGCCGCTTGAAGACGGTGAAGTATTCGGGGGAGATGGTCAGGGTGATCTGGTCGTTCAGGATGCCGTACAGCACGGCGGATAAGACCGCCAGCCATTGCCACAGGAGGAGCCGGGCTGTCGCGCGCAGGGCTTCAGAGATCATGTCGGATGGTGAGCGTCAGCCGCCGCTGTGTGACGCGGACAGCGCAGTGCGGGGGTGGTGTGGTGAGGCCGAATGGGAGGCGTTTGTCGCCCGCGACGGCGGCGCAGAGCGGTTCCAGGTGCTCGTGCGTAATACCCGCCAGCGTGCTGCGCTGTTGGGAAAAAGCCGCCCGCAGGACGTGGCGGAGTAGGGATGGGTGTGCCTGGCGGAGCTTGCGGCAGTCGAGGACGAGCGCACCGTTGTCGGGGGCGGGCAGGGTCATGCCCAGCAGGGCGGCTTCGGCTTGCAGGCGCAGAAAGTCGGCGTCGCGGGCGGCGATCTCCGACAGGCGCAGCAGGGACGCGCGGACGGCGGGGTTGTAATCGCGCTCGATTTGCGGCAGCAGTTCCAGGCGCAGGCGGTTGCGGGTGTACTGTAACGAGAGGTTCGAAGCGTCACAGCGAGGGATAAGGCCGTGGGCGTCGCAGTAGGCGAGCACGTCGGCGCGGCTGACGCCGAGCAGGGGACGGATGTACGGGCCGCGCCGGGCGGGGATGCCGCGCAGGCCGTCCAGGCCTGCCCCGCGCAGGACGTTGAGCAGGACCGTCTCGGCCTGATCGTCCTGGGTGTGCGCCGTGGCGATCTTGTCCGCGCCGGTCTGAGCGGCGGCGGCGTCGAGGAAGCGGTAGCGGACCAGACGGGCGGCGGCCTGTTTGCCGATCTTACGTTCCCGCGCCACAAGCCCGACGTCGGCCTGGCCGATATGACAGGGGATGCCATGCGAGTCGCAGAACCCGAGGACAAACGCGGCGTCCGCCGCAGACGCTTCAGCGCGCAGGCCGTGGTCGAAGTGGGCGGCGGCCAGGGCGCCAAGGCCGAGTTCGCCGCGCAGGGCGTCCAGGGCGTGCAGCAGGGCGAGCGAGTCGGGGCCGCCGGAGACGGCGACCAGCACGGAGTCGTCCGCCGCGATAAGGCGTTCAAGAGCGGCCCGCCGTAAGGCGTCCGGGAGGGCGGTGTTCATCCCGCGATGTCCGCGTCCTCAAAGTTGCCGTCGGGGCCGACGGAGACGAGGACGGTGTGGCCGGCGAACAGGTTGTCGTCCTGGTAGAACAGTTCGGCGCTGCCGTCGGGGGCGATGCTGAGGTCGTCGAGCGTGAGGCGGGCCATGAACTCTTCTTCGCCCAGCGGCTCGTCATCGTTCCACTCGTCGTTGTAGATGGCGAGCAGTTCTTCCGCCGCGACCAGGCGGGCGGCGGGTTCGTCTTCGCGAAGGCGGCCCAGGACGCGGCGGGCCTGGTCAAGTTCGGTCGGCGAGGGGGCGTCCGCGGCTTCGTCTTCCACGCTCAGGCTGATGCGGATGGCGTGGCCGGGGGCGACCTCGGCCCGGCCTTCCCACCAGTCGAGTTGGCCGTTCCAGGTCAGCGTCCCCAGGACTTCGTCGTGTGTCGTGCGTTCCGCGTCCGCCATGCCGGCCCCCTACAACTGCGTCAGCTTCTCGTCAATCAGGCGGTTGACGATGTCGGGTTTGCCCTGGCCGCGCAGGCCCTTCATGACCTGGCCGGTCAGGAAGCCTTTGCTCTTGTCGTTGCCGGCCTTGATTTTGGCGACGACGTCCGGGTTGGCGGCGAGGACTTTGTCGACCTCGGCGGCGATGGCGCCCTCGTCGGAGACAGCCGCAAGGCCTTTGGCATCAACGATAGCCTGCGCGGATTGTCCCGTTTGAAACATCTCGTCCAGGACCTGCTTGGCGATGGCGTTGGTGATCTTGTCGCTGTCCCGAAGTTGGATGAGGCTACGCAACTGGTCCGGCTTGACTTTGGCCTCGGTGATGTCCTGACCCGAAGCGTTGAGCAGGCGTGCGAGTTCGCCGGTGACGTAGTTGGCGACGGCTTTCGGGCCGGCCCCGTCGCGGGCGGCCTCCTCGTAATAGTCGGCCAGCGGGCGGGACGCGGTCAAAATCTCGGCGTCGTAGGGGCGCAGGCCGTACTGGGTCTCGAAGCGTTCGCGCTTGGCGTCGGGCAGTTCCGGCAGGGCGGCGCGGGCGGCCTCGATGTCGGCGTCGTCGAAGTGCAGCGGGACCAGGTCGGGTTCGGGGAAGTACCGGTACTCCTGCTCTTCCTCTTTGAAGCGCATATGGTAGGTCTCGCCGCGCAGATCATTCCAGCCGAGTGTGGCTTGGCGCACGACTTCGCCGCTGTTGAGCAGGGCGGACTGGCGCTCGACCTCGTACTGGATGCCTTTGTAGACGGACTTGAACGAGTTCAGATTCTTGATCTCGGTCTTGACGCCGACGCCGTCCGTGCCGATGGGGCGGATGCTCAGGTTCGGCTCGGCGCGCAGGTGGCCTTCCTCCATCTTGCCGTCGGAGACGCCCAGGTACACAAGGATGGAGCGCAGCTTTTCGAGATAGGCGCGGGCTTCGTCGGCGGAGAAGATGTCGGGGGGGAACTCCGTGACGATCTCCATCAGCGGGACGCCGCTGCGGTTGTAGTCCACCTCGCTCTCGTTGCCGCCGGCGTGGATCAGTTTGCCGGTGTCTTCCTCCAGGTGGACGCGCCGGATATGAACACGCTTCGTGCCGCCGTCTTCGAGGGTGATGTCGAGGTAGCCTTGCTTGCCGATGGGGTTCTCGTATTGGGAGATTTGATAGCCCTTGGGCAAGTCCGGGTAGAAGTAGTTCTTGCGGGCGAACAGGCAGTCCCGCGAAATCTCGCAGTGGAGGGCCAGCGCAGTCCGCAGCACCAGTTCCACCGCCTGCTTGTTCATGACCGGCAGCGAGCCGGGCAGTCCGAGGCAGACGGGGCAGGTGCGCGTGTTGGGGGCGCCGCCGAACTCGTTGGCGCATCCGCAGAACATCTTGCTTTGGGTCAGCAGTTCGGCATGGCACTCCATGCCGACCACGGGTTCATAGTTGCTCATGTGTTATCAAGTGTCAGTACCGACAAGTTCGTTTTCGCAGATTTTGCCGTCGCTTGAAAATCAGCGGTTCGGCTCGGGTAATTGTGCAAGGAATGTGTTGAACCAGGACAGCGCTTGATCAAACGTAAACGTGGCGGCAGGCAGAAGCCCCGAGTGTGCAAACTCGTTCCGGTAGGTTCGGACCTTTTCCATGTTATCTCTGAGTTTCGTGTCCACAGTAAAGCCAACCGATTTAGTTACCTTGCTGATCAGCCAATCCACCTTAGCGTCTTTGGGGAGTTTGATTTCAGGATGATTAGATGCGAGATGATGTTTCAGTGTCCCTTCGAACTCGGCTGACAGGCGAATTACGTAAGTTGCGAACAAGCGATCCGCAACGCGATGGAAATCTTTTGGTGTTACGTTATTTACTTCCTCGTAGACATTGTGCTTTTGCCAGTTGCGATTCACAAAAGTGATGCCCTGGCGTGCCGCTTCATACTCATCCCGGACCGCGCGCATGCGCCGGATGTAAGTGTGACTCACGAGGCGCCGAGCAGGTCATTCGCCAGCGTGATAAAGTTCTCACGGTTCCATTCCTGGTGTAAAAGAAAACCGGAGTCGACGCGGACGCGCCAGGCGGCTTCCTCATCCAACAACAGGCGCACGCGGAAAAGAGTCGGCCAGGCATAGAACTCGACGATGCCCTTTCCGGGGTAATTGCGGGCGATCGGCTCTAAAATAAGGCGACCGCGCGGCGTGTCGATCGTGACGACGGGTACGGCATACGTCCCGAGGTAGTCCTCGAATTTGTCTGTGTCTGCTTCCTCGACCGTCCATCCCGGCTCCTGATACGCCCAGCCGGTGACCTGCTCTGCAAGTTTGCGGACATCATGCGTCCACTCATCCAGAATCTCCAGCACTTTGTCTTGAGCGGCTAATGTTAATGGCATGGCTTTATATTACCC
>CAXUCQ010000012.1:0-370 GCA_964249295.1 uncultured Armatimonadales bacterium
CCGCCGAACGCCAGCAGGCCGAGGCTGCCGATGGCCGCGCCCGCCGCGTCCACGCCCGCCGCGTCCAGGCCGCGCGCCGGGGCCGGCTTGCCGTTCTTCCGTGCCTTTTCGCCCTCCTGCTGCGCCACCAGCGTCAGGCTCGCCGGCAGGATGGCCGGGAACGCGAGGAACAGCCCGCCGACGGTGGGGCCGTATCGGTGGGCGATCAGGCCCGTGACTGCCGTGATCAGTCCGCCGAAGACGAAACGGACGGCGTACCCCTTCCACGACGACCCATTCAGCGCCGCCGGCCTTATCTCGATCTTCATCGCCGCTCCTTTCTCACGCCGACCGCAGCCAGAGCGCCCACAGGCCGAAGGCCACGCCGAAC
>CAXUCQ010000012.1:380-3399 GCA_964249295.1 uncultured Armatimonadales bacterium
GGCGTATGCCGCCGTGCTTGGCGACGGTCAGCCCCAGCGTCGCGAGGGCGACCGGGGGGGCGGCGCCGAACAGCCCCGCGAAACTCTTGGGCGAGCAGATGTCACCGAGGGCGGCGAACGCGCAGACGATCACGCCGCCGATCAGGAACCGGACGAGGAGTTCTGAGAGCATGTCAACAATCCTTTGGGCGAGTTGGGCGCCGAGAAGACGCAGGACTGAATATCCCCACTTTCTTGACATTCCCTTAACATTCGGAAAACGCGGCAAAGCAAAGGCCGCCCCTGCGGGCGGCAGGGGCGGCCTTTCGCGCGTCTTCACACTGAACAGGGCGGCTAGGGCGCGTACTCCAGCACGACGAAGGTGCCGGCGACGTACTGACGGCGGCGGCGTCCGCCCGGCCCCTGCGGGGCGTCGGGCGCGGGCGGCAGCGTCTTGGCCGTGCAGGTGAACAGGTGATGGGTCTCGGGGTCCAGGAACATCGTGCGCGCGCCGGGCTGCGTGGCGACGGTCTGCACGGCCTGGTACTGGTCCGGGGTCACTTCGCGCAGCACCGTGATCGTGCCGTCCTGGCCGTTGGGGCTGAACACGAGATTGGTGGACGGGTCGAACGCGGCGGCGTCGGGGCCGCTGCCGATGGCGGGCGTGGCGACCACCTTGCCGGTGTCGGCGTCGGTGACGGCCATCATCTGGTTGCCGCAGACGGAGAACAGGCGGCGGGTCTTCCGGTCCATCGCGATGCCGGACGGGCCGTCCGCGGGGGCGATGGGCCAGACATGGTCGACCGTGAGCGCCTTGGCGTCGATGTCGGCGATTTCGCTCTTGTCCTCGATGTTGTCGAAGATGTGGCCCCGGCCGTCGGCCACGGGGAACTCCGGGCGGCCCGGCAGCGCGACCGTGCCGACGACCTTACCCGTCGCGCCGTCGATGGCCGTGGACGTCTGCGCGCGCCCGTTGAACGTGAACACGCGCTCGGTGGTCGGCTCGAAGATGATCGCGTCCGTCCCCTCGCCCACCGGCACGTCGCTGATCTTCTGCAGCGTCTTGAGGTCGAAGATGGTCACGGTGTTGGACCGCCCGTTGCTGGAAAAGCCGTGGCCGGACTTGGGATCGACGGCGACGCCGTGGACGCCGCTGGTGTCGGGGATCGTGCCGACCGCCTGGCCCTTCTCGGTGTCGATGACATCGACGTGGGTGCCGCGCGAGACGTACAGGCGGTGCGCGGGGCTGTCCACGTACAGGTAGTCCCACCCCTCGGCGCCGGGCAGGGGGATGGTCCTGACGAGATGGTAGTCAGGTACGCGGGGCGCGGCCCCTGCGGGCGCGGCCCCTGCGGGCGCGGCGGCGGACGGGAGCAGCAGCAGTGGCAGCCCCCACAGGACGGAATTCTTCATGCGACGATTGACCCTTTCTGGACAAGCGACATCAACAACGCGCGATGCTCCGGCCTCAGAGCGCAAAGTCGCGCGGACGCCCCTGAGTATACCAGGGTACCAACGGCAAGCGTTCCGAGCGCAGGAAATTCACCACGGCGAGCGCCCGACGCGCCCCAGCGTCTATAATAACAGCATGGAACGCGAGCGACACGGGGCAGGCGCGACGGATCGGGGCGGCCTTTGAGAAGACGGATGCACGGAGCATACCCGCTGGGCGCGGGCATCAGTCTCGCGGGCGCCTGCTACGGGCTGATCTTCCCGGAACACTGGATTCATCGCCTCGGCGACTTCGCCAGCCACACGCTGTACACGTCGTTCATCGTCCTGACGGCGCTGCTGCTGCTGTGGCAGGGAATCCGACAGGGGATGCGGCATCTGCTCTGGTGGCTCCCCGCCGTGGGCGCGGGGGCGATCGCCTGCGTCGAGGGCCTGAAACGATTGACGCGCCTGCCCCGCCCCGACGGCGACCCGACCGGCTTCCCCAGCGGCCACACAACGTTCGTGTTCGCGCTGGCGTGGCTGCTGTCCCGCACCCACCCCCGGCTGGCGCCGCTCTGGTACGCCGTCGCCGTCGTCATCGGCTGGTCGCGCATCGAGGGCGATGC
Organism: uncultured Armatimonadales bacterium; assembly: GCA_964249295.1. Lineage (GTDB taxonomy): Bacteria > Armatimonadota > Armatimonadia > Armatimonadales > Capsulimonadaceae > CAZZVX01. The sequence goes on from CAXUCQ010000012.1 coordinate 2,420, forward strand.
CCATTTCCCCTATCAGGTGCTGTGCGGCGCGTTGTTCGGAACGCTGATCGGGCTGGCGATCAGCCGGGGACTGCCGGGGCGGAATTCGCCCGCCTAGCTGCCGCTGCGCCGGAGGCCGCGGGAGTTGCACAAGCCGGGCGTGTCCAAGCCCAGCGTCCACTCCTTCACCGTCCCCGACATGGACGGCGGGCCGTCTGCTCCCGAGAACGGAACGCCCCTGGTGAGGCCTCCGGGGCAGCAGGAATGGGGCCGCCGTCGAACTCCGGCGAGGGGTGACACATGGGCCGAAGACTCGGATTTTTCGTTCTGGCTCTGGCGCTGCTGCCGCAAGGCGCTCGGCCCGACGGGATGATGCTCCCCCGGCGAGACTCGTGGCGGCAGGAGCGCGAGCGCGCGCTCATCAACGAGCCGTCCCAAAAGGCCGCCCTTCTGTACGCGCACGGGAGGGAGCGGCTGATCATCAGCCCCAGTTACGAAGGGCCGCCGGGTGGTTTCGCTTGGGTGGTCCCGGTCCCCGCGCGGCCACAGGTCCAGATCCTCCAGGGCGCGTTGTTCCATGAGCTGGCCCGGATCGTCGAGCCGGCCCCGCGCCCTGGGTCCGCCCCGTCGTTCAGCAAGGCGGCAACGCAGGGCCGAGCGCGCGCGGCGACGGTGGTCGTGCTGGAGCGCTAAACCGTAGGCGCCTACGACGTCAGCGTGCTGTCGGCGACCGCCGGCGGGGCGCTGCAGGCGTGGCTGGACCGGAACGGGTATGTGCTGCCGCCGTCCGCGCGGGGTCCGCTGGCCGGGTACGTCCGCGGCGGGTGGACGTTCGTCGCCTGCCGCGTCCGGGCGCCCGGTTCGGCGCGCGGCCTGCAGACGGGGACTCTGGCGCCGCTGAGCCTGACGTTCCCCACGCCGGCGCTGGTGTACCCGATGCGCCTGTCGTCGGTCAACCCCCGCCCGTTCCGTCTGCTCCTGTACCTGCTGCGGCCACCCAG
>CAXUCQ010000012.1:3409-4632 GCA_964249295.1 uncultured Armatimonadales bacterium
GCCGCAGACGTTGGCCTGGCCCGGCATCGCTCCGCCGCGCACAGCCGCTGTCCCCGTCGCGGATGCCGCCCTCGGCGCCCCCACCCTGGCCGGCCTGGGGGTGCGGTCACTGACCGTCCGTTGGCTGCGGACGACCGTCGCCCCGCAGGACTGCACCCGTGACTACGTCTGGAGCGTCGCCCCGCTCCCGGCACCCCGGCGCTGAGCGGCTTCGGGGCCTGCGCCAAATAAATCCCGTACAAATCCCGTGCGTGTTGACAAACCCCGCCGCGCCGGGTATACTCTTACTGTCGACGCGGGGTGGAGCAGTCCGGTAGCTCGCCAGGCTCATAATCTGGAGGTCGCAGGTTCAAGTCCTGCCCCCGCTCCCATTTCGGATGATGTTCCGATCAATCTACCAAAGCCTTCTGTGACTGGCGACAGTCCCATGAAGGCTTTTTCTGGCTCAAGTCATCCAACCCGTATGATCGAAACTCCGGGAGATGAGGTTTCCTCATCAGGGACAGCAACAGATTCTACAGGCTTGATCGGCACGGGCCTGTACCCGCTCCGGCAAGCCGCTCAACTGGTCGGCGGCCCGCCGCTAAGCGGCGCCGCCGCTCCCGCGGGTACTCCCACGACCCACTGCCCCGCGAGAGGTTCTTCTCCACGCCGCTGATCGAGCTTTTCTTCGTCAGCATATTCCGTCGGGAGGGCGTTTCCATCCTGGTGATTCGGGCGGCCTGAGCGCCCGCTGCTTTTCGGCACCTCTGATGACCCATTCGCGCTTGAACGCTTTGACGCCACGGCAAGCGCATCTTCGCGACGCTGGAGGCGGGCGTGTCCACGTCGCGGCTCGTCCAGGACCTGCATCCGGTCCAGATGTCGTGACGCTGTCGCCAGGCCGTTTTTCAGAAACTTGGAGCACGACGCCGCCGGGCTGCCGCGCCACTGACCGTGCGGCAAGGAGTTCGGGGGGCGATCGACCACGCCCGTGACTACGGCAAGCCCGTGGATGGCCGGAACGGCATGCCGCCCTTCGTGCTGCACCAGATGGCGCGCAGTGGCCAGGGCATCGTCTCCCGGCGTCAACGGGGGCAGCAGTCCGTGCGTCGCCCAAGCAGCCGCCGGGCCTCAGCCAGTGCGGAGTGTTGCTCCCGTCCCGCCCGATACGGCGGAGCGCGGCATCTGTCACGATTTCTCAGCGTCAGGCGAGGGCGGCAGATCATGCGGACCCACTACAT
>CAXUCQ010000012.1:4642-15189 GCA_964249295.1 uncultured Armatimonadales bacterium
CCACGATAGGGAGTACCACAAGCGCAGGGCGGCGGGGAACGCGGGGTGGGACACGGCGGAAGGCGTCCGGGAGACGATCGCGGACCTGGAACGGCTGACCGCGTCGTCAGGGTTCCCACCATCAGGAACGCTGCTCGAACTGGGCTGCGGCGCTGGCGATCAGTCGCTCTGGCTGGCGGCGCAGGGCTACGCCGTGACGGGCGTAGACATCGCCCCGTCGGCGATCACCTGGGCGCAGGAAAAGGCGCAGGAGCGCGGGCTGGCGGCGGACTTCCGCGTCGGCGACGTGCGCGACCTGGCAGAGTTCCCCGACGCCGCGTTCGACGTCGTCCTCGACGGCCACTGCCTGCACTGCATCATCGGCGCAGACCGGACCAGGTTCCTCGCCGCCGCGCAGCGCGTTCTGAAGCCGGGCGGCGTGTTCCACGCCGCCACGATGTGCGGCGATCCCGTCGCGGAAAATGCAAAAACGAACTATGACCCGATGACGCGCTGCACCGTGTATGGCGCCCTCGCGACGCGCTATTTCGGCAGACCGGAAGACATCCTGGCCGAGATCGAGAGTGCCGGGTTCCGGGTCATCGACCGGCGTGTGCGGCCCTCCCGGAGTCCGGCCCACCAGCACATGCTGTTCGTCAGCGCCGAACATCTCTGCCCCGTGTGACGGATTTCACGGACGCCCGCGCCGAGGTCTGCTATTATAAACGCATCGGAACAACGGGAACGGTGGACGACGGCCTACCTGGGGCTGGGGGCGAACCTGGGCGGCCGGGAAGCGGGCATCCTTTCGGCCTTAAGAGACTTGGACGGCCTGCCGACAATGAAGGTGTTCGCCGTTTCCTCGCTCTACGAGACGGCGCCGGTCGGTGTGACGGATCAGCCGAACTTCCTGAACGCCGTCGCGGAAGTCAGCACGACACTGACGCCGACAGAGCTGTTGGAAACGCTTCTGGTCCTGGAAAAAAACCGGGGCCGCGTGCGAACCCTCCGCTGGGGGCCGCGCGTTATAGACATTGACATTCTGGCCTACGGCGACGTGCGGATGGACACGGCGGCGCTGACCCTGCCCCACCCGCGGCTGGAGGAAAGGGCGTTCGCCCTGGTGCCGCTCGCGGAGATCGCGCCCGGCCTGACGCTGCCGGACTGGACGGAGACGGTCGAAAAAAAAGCGGAACGGATCCGCGAAAGAGGGAACATTCTGGCGGTCAAACACGTCGAATACTTCAAGTCGGACGTTTCACAGTCGAGGCGCCAAGCAGGCTGACGCTTGTCGAGACAGGAGCGCTCCACCGACGAAGCCGCCGCGTTGGGCGGCTTAATTCATCCATGGTTTATTCATATGAAGCAAAAGACCGCGCGGGCCGCACGGTCACCGGGTCTTTGGACGCGCAGGACGAGCGCTCCGCCGCGATGCTGGTCCGGGATCAAGGGTATTTCCCGACGCGCCTCGTCCCGCTGACTGCGGGCGTCACGGACACCCCTTCGGGCGCGGCCCCGGCCGCCGACCGGCCGCCGAGCGCGTCGCCCGGCAGGTGGCTGCTCGTCCACATCGTCTACGCGATCTGGAGCGGCGTCGGCTTGAACGAGCTGGCCCTGTGCTACCGGCAGTTCGGCGCCATGCTGCGGGCGGGCGTGCCTCTCTATCAGTGCCTGACGACGTTGGTGGCGCAGACCCGCAACGGGGCCTTCCGGCGCATCCTGCACACGATCAGCGGCCGCATCCAGCAGGGCCGGTCGCTGACCGACGCGATGGGCGAGTATCCGTGGGTCTTCACGGACTTCCACCGGGCCATGATCGGCGCAGGCGAACTGACCGGGCGGCTGGATCTGATGTTCGCCCGTCTGGCCGACGCCTTGGAGCAGGAGATGCTGCTGCGCCGCAACATCCGGCGCGAGACGTTCTACCCGAAGGCAGTCCTGGTCTGCGCGTGCCTGCTGCCGCCGCTGTTCTACCTGGTCACGGGCAACGTGCGCGGCTATGTCACACACGCCGTCGTCCCGCTGGCGTGGCTGGGCGGGCTGGCGGGCGGGACCTTCGTGCTGAACCGTCTCGGCGCACAGGCGAAGCTGCCCTACCACACGTTTTTGGCGGTGCTGCCGGGCATCGGCGGCTCGGTGCGTATGGTCGCCCTCGCCCGCTTCTCGCGGACGCTGGCCGCTCTGTACGCCGCCGGCGTGACGATGCCCAAGGCGATCCGGTCGGCAGCGGAGACCTGCGGCAATGCGTTCCTGAGCAGCCGCATCGTCCGCGCGATCCCGCGCATCACGGCGGGCGGCGGCCTCGTCGAGTCGATGCGGGACACGAACGTCTTCCCGCCGATGGTCATGTCGATGCTCGGGACCGGGGAACAGACCGGCAGCCTGGATCAGACGATGAACCATGTCGCCGAGTATTACGAGCAGGAATCGGCGGTGCGCCTGCACCAGACCAGCGTGACCGTCGGGATCATCGCCTTGTTCATCGCCGGCATCATCGTCGCCATCGACGTGATACACTTCTACCAGGGCTACGGCAGCCAGGTTAACGACCTACTCAAACCGGACGCGGATTAGTCGCAATCACCCACGGGTATCATTTTCCTTTCCCTTTTTGCGACGCGGGCCGGAGAAAGGACACCAACGCCCAGCAATACTTCGTCGGAGACGCTTCCCGCATGGGTAAAGCAAAGCAATCATTGACATCTCGAGCGGAAAGTTTAGGAGCGCAGAAGAATGACTCTGCAGAGGAATCACTACGAAGTCCTCGGCGTGCCGCGCACGGCGACGACCGACGAGATCAAAACGAAATATCGGGAACTGGCGCGCAAGTTCCACCCGGACATTGCCCAGGACAAGGTCATGGGCCAGAAGATCTTCTCCCAGATCAACCAAGCCTATCGCGTCCTGGGCGACCCGGACCGCCGCGCGGAGTATGACGCCGCGATGGCGGCGGAGGCGTTCGCACCGACACGGAACGGCACAGCGACGCCCGCCTCCAACGGCAGCGGCGTGAGCGCTGCCCCGGCGCCGAACGGACAGACCTCCGCCAACGTCACGCGCCTGCTCGCCGAGGCGGAGACGGCGATGCTCCAGGGCAACGTCGGCAAGGTCAAGTCGATCTGCGAGATGGTGCTCAAGACCGACCCTGGCAGCCAGAAGGCCCTGGGGCTGCTCGGAGATGCCCTGGTCCAGATGGGCAGGCCCCAGGAAGCCGCCGCAGCCTACCAACAAGCCCTGAAGGTCGCGCCGAACGTCGTCCTGCAGGCGAAGCTCAGCCGCCTGACAGGAAGCGTGCCGAACGGCAACGGCGCTCACAACGGCACGGCTCCGGCCCCGACGGGCGGGCTGCCGCCGCGCACCCCGCCCGCCACGAACGGAACCGGAGCGCACCGGACCGACCAAGGCCGGGCGCGGACCGACCTCGGCCACGCCGAGAAGCCCTCCGGGGGCCTCCTCAGCCGGCTGCTCGGGAAGAAATAGGGCGCGCACCGGACGTGCGAACGGGGGCGCGGCATGACTGCCGCGCCCCCGTTCTCTGTGTCGGGAGGACCGTCCTGCGGATCACAACACGCGGCGCGGCAGCGAGGCGAGTCGACTGGAGAGCCAGACTCTGATGCCTGTATGAGACCGCGCGGAGACGTCTTCGCCCAGTTTCGCGAGGCGGAACAGGAAGACGGCGCCGGGGTGGTAATGCTTGCCTGAATAGAGGCGGAGGTGAGAGATCGCCTGTGCGGGGGACAGGGCCGTGTCCCCCCGGTACAAGCGCGGCGTCGTCATCGCCACGTACTCGCTGGCGACGCAGAGCATCTGCGCGCGGAACGGGATGCCGCGCCCGTAGCGGCCGAACGGATACCCGCTCCCGTCGTGGTACTCATGGTGGAAACGGACGATGAGCGCCGCCGGACGGAGCGCCGGGATGGCTTCCACGATCGCCGCCCCGACGCGCACATAGTCACGCATGACGAAACGGTCCGTGCTGGAGAGCGACGTTTCCTCGCCGGAGAGCGGGTCCGGGTTATGGAGGAGGCCGTAGGGGACGCCCACCTTGCCGATGCCGTGCATCAACGCGGCGTACTCCAGACGCCGCGTCGCCCAGGGAGGCATCCCACACCAGCGCGCCATCAGGGTCACGTAGCGCGCCGTCCGCTCGGCGTGGCCCTGCAGGTGCGGCTCGCGCGACTCGACGGCGCGGGCCAGGGCGACGAAGGTCTGCCGGTAGGCGTCCCGCATCCGCCACGGCAGGTAAAGGATCGCCGTCAGCAGCGCCGCGCCGGCGATCACCGAGGCCGTGACGTTGACGACCAGTGCGATGGGCATCAGGGACGCCCCCCCATCGGCACGACAGTGCCGTTCCCCGCCGTGGTCAACGGCGTCTCCCAAAGCGAGTCGCCCTCCGGCTCCAGAAGACGCAGGGGATGCTCGCCGCTCTCTTCCAGAGCCTTCTCACGGGCCAAGATGCCGATGAATGCCTCGACAACGCGCGCGTTGAACTGGGTCCCCGCGTGGCGCCACAGCTCCGCCACCGCCGCCTCCGGCGCCATCGGATCTCGGTAGGGCCGTTTGTCCTCTTTCGCCGGCCCACCGACCATCGCGTCATAGGCATCCACGACGGAGATGATCCCCGCCTCGATCGGGATGTCATCCGACCCAAGCCGGTCGGGGTAGCCGGCGCCGTCGGGCCGTTCATGATGGTGCATGATCCAGTGCGACACTTTGTTGAAATAGCGGATTTGGCCCACGATCTCGGCCCCGACGACGGGATGCCGTCGGATCATGGTCCAATCGTCATCGGTCAGCTTGCCGACTTTGTTGAGCACACGGTCGTCCACGGCGACTTTGCCGATGTCGTGCAGAATCGCCGCGTCCTCCATGAACTGCATCGATTCCGGGGGCAGACTGAGTTCCTCGGCGATCTTCTTCGCCCAATGGGCGACTCTGTTGAGATGGCCGTGCGTGTAAGGGTGTGACTCCTGCATGATGCGCCCGAGCAGTTCGACGCCCATCTTGTACGCGCTCACCGTCCTCTGGTGGTGGACGACGACGCTGTGGAGCGCCCAGGTCGGCACGAGGATGAAGAGGACGCCCAGCCACCAGTGCTCCCGGTACAGGACGCCGGCCACGAACGCCACCGGCGACATCAGCACGCCGCTCAGCATATTCCAGCGCGCATTGTCGTGCCAGATGACGTCCCAGCGGCGTCCCGAGAACCTGCTCGACAAGAATGTACTAAGGAGGTAACTCGCGCCGAACGCGAACATTGTACACAGCGCAAGGACGATCCAGGCGGCGACTCCCGGCGTTTCACCGCGCCCGAGTCCGTTATGAGGGAAAAGAAGCGCGTGCAGGAAACAGTAGAGGAGCGCCGGCAGGCCGTCCGTGAGGATGGGAGCGGCGACAAACTGGGCCAAACTCCGTGGCCGACGATTTTTGGCGCGTAGGGCCATGATCAAGCCGAGTACGCCCATGGCGACGGCGACCGACAAGGTAGCCGCACCGGGGCCATACAGGCCGCAGATGGCGAATATCAGCGGCAGCGCGGGGAAAATCAGGATGTCATTGCCCGGCAAGCGGACAGGCATCAGAGTAATCAGAGTTGCGAGCGAGGCGAGGATCGCGAGGCCTTGCCACTCTCCCAGCCTTAAAGGGCTGATGAGAAGACTGACAGCGAGAACGCACACAGACGCCAGCACCAGCCACCGCCAAAGGCGCAGATACTCAGGTGTCCATCTCGTAGCCGCCGGACGTGCAGAAGCGTCCGGTTTGGGTTGTGCGGATACCGACACAGACAAATCAGTTGTTTCTCTGAGTTTTGTGTGAGACCTGATAGCAGAAACTTTTAAGGGCTGCGGGGAGCAATTTGTTACTAAAGCATGCCAAAAACAGTTCACGTCATGAGATAAACGGCAGGCTGGCTCAGTCTGAAGTAGGAAACGGAAACAAAACGTCTCGGTTCTACTCCTCCGGGGGCCAGTATGCCGCATGGCTGCAACCAGACAGGCTATTGGCCGCAACAGCCTGAATCATGCGCATGAGCAATTTCATCTTGTTTGGGGGTTTGTTACTACACGGTGAGCGTCGATGCGCTCCACCGCCTCCGCTCGTTTCGCTCCTCGTGAGCGAGTTGCTCCCCACAGCCCAAATCGGAAATCAGTATTCGGTTGTCAAGGTATTCTTCCACCTTATGGCGGAAAGATGGCAAATAAATTATGGCCGGAAAATACGGGCAGGCAGCAGCAGCCGTCAGCCCTGCCCGTCTTCCACGAACGCCAGCGTGATGCGCCGGTTGACGGCATCGAGCGTGGCGTTCACAACGGCCTTCCAGATGTCCTGCCGCACCAGCGCGGAGCCGGTCAGCAGTTCCTCGCCGCTTGCCGACCCGATCGCGCTCACCAGCACGACGACCGCCGTCCGCCCCGCCAGCGGCACCTGGACGCACAGGTCCTCCACCACCATCGTGCCGTCTTCGGCGCCGGTGTTCTCCACCGCCCGCAGCGCGGCGGCGGCGATCAGACGGAGCTGGTTGTGGTTGGAAGCATGGCCGGTCGCGCTCCCGGTGTGAACAGTGTCTTCGCGCCGCAGGTGGACGCAGGCCTCCGCCTTGGCCCCGCTCATCGTCAGCGACACGTCGCCGAACCGCAGGCGGGCGCGCTCCGGTGAGACGCCGCCCGCGAGCGAGCGCCCTTGGGTCTGGGCGATGCTGATCTTTTTGTAGTCGATCTCCACCCCGAGGTGCGCGATCAGGCCGGACTCGATGTCGCGCGCCACCTGCTTCGGCGCCCGTCGCGGGTTGACCAGGACATGCAGCTCATCCACGCGCCCGAGGGGGCTGAGCACGGCGCGCGCGGAGACCACGTCTTTCAGTTGGCGGACGACGTCCTCGATCTGTTCGGCGGAAACATAGCGGCGGGCGGAGGCGTTGGCGGGGGTGATGGTTCCGGTCGGGCTTTCCAAAGCAATACTCCTCATTGGAAGGCGTTTTTTGTCGAGCGGCCCGACGCCAATCGGTGAGTGCCGCTACAACTTTCTTGTTTCCCATTGTAACATAAGAATCCATCATTATTCGGGGCGACCGTCCGCTTTGACAAATTATTTTTCCGACCTACGGGCGGGCTGACGATTAAAGAAGCGAGGAGGGTGCCGGCGCTGGGGACGACCGCGGCTCAAGCAGAGACCCAGGCCGCGAGTGCGGCGGCGGACAGGGTGCAGAGCAGGTTGACGCGGTCGTTGTTCATGCCGCGCAGTCCGCGCGCCGGAGCCGACGGCTGCGGCGTCTCGGTCCACCGCCCGGCGGCGTCACGCCACTGCGCCTGCACCGTCGCGCCGAGGAGGCTGTCGAAAAGCGCGCCGGCCCAGCCGCTGATCGTCACGACCAGGAACGCGCCGCCTCCTGTGAAGGCGCCGAGCAGCGCCGCGCCGGACAGCGCGGCCAGCAGTCCCGGCCCGCTGACCGCGCCGGAAACGCCGGGCGCGACGCGGCGGCCTGTCGTGAGGAGGAACGGCGTCCCGCCGAGCGCCGCCCCGATCTCCGTCGCCCAGGTGTCGGCGTTGGCCGCCCCCAGGGCCGCCAGGAACGCGAGGTGGGCTTGCACTGTCGGGAGGCCGGGGGCCAGCCGGGGCGCGAGAACGCAGGCTGCGGCTACGCCGCCGTTCGCCCAGACCTGAGCCGCGTCCCGCCGCCCTGTTTTCTCGAATCCCAGCACCTCTTTGTTTCTGCGCCGCCAGCGGCTGAGCGCGCTCGATGTCAGGAAGAACGCCAGCAGGGCCGCCGCGTCCCGCCAGCCGCCCAGCCCGAAGATGATCGCCCCCAGGACGGCCGCCGAGACGGCCCCGGAGACAGTCAGAGCCTTGGCGGCGTAGGCCGCCCCGGCCACGCTCGTTGCCAGCACTATCGCCGCGATGGGTATCGGCAGATGGGGCGGATGGAAGAAAGGCATGGCGGGAGCTTCAGCGTCGGGAAACGTAGGGGTTGTCGCGGACGTAGTAGCGCCAGGGCGATTCGACGCCTCGCGTGATGCCGATGCGGGCGGCTGCGACCATCACAAACGGGCCGAAGTCGTGCGGCACGACACAGAGATCGCTTGCGGGGTCGGTCACGTCCTTGCCGTCATCACCCGCGCGGGTCAGTCCGAGCGCCTGGGCGAGCTTGCCGGGGCCGCTGGTCCACTGCCGGGCGTCTTCGAGACCGCCGCGATGCCGCCGCATAGCCTCAAAGCCCTCGACCGGCTGGAGCGCCCGGATCAGCACGGCTTCGCCCACACCGATTGGCCGCGTCGAGAGGTTCAGCATCATGTGCATCCCGTAGGAGACGTAGACGTAGGCACGGCCGGGCGGTCCGAACATCGTCCGGTTGCGCGGCGTCTGGCCGCGGAAGGAGTGCGACGCCGGGTCCCCGCTCAGGTATGCTTCCGTCTCCACGATGAGGCCGGACAGTATTTCCCCGGTCGGCAGGCGGCGGACCACTTGCTGACCGAGCAGCTTCTGCGCGACGAGGAGCGTGTCCCGGTCATAGAACGAGCGTGGCAGGGGCGTCACCACGGCGAGGGCAGTTCTCCGCCGGCCTCTGGGTGTTCGGCCTCGGGAGCGGCAGCCGCCGGCGGCGCGACCGCTTTCTGTTCCGCCTTGAGCCGCTCGTAGAGGTCGCAGGTGCCGGTCTGCAGGATTTCGCCGATCTTGGCCGTGATCGCCTCCCCAAACCCCGGCACCCGGCGCAGCTCGCCGCGGGCCGCGATGTCGGCCACGGGTTCGTTCAGATCTTCGAGCGTCCGCACGGCGTTGCGGTAGGCGCGTATCTTGAACGGATTCTCGCCCTGGGCTTCCAGCAGTTCGGCGATGCCCTGGAAGACCGCCGCCGCGTCGGCGTTTGTGGGTACAGTGTCCATGCCTTATTGTACGCCGTTCGGGGCGCGGATGAAACGGAGAGAGCCGCCATGCCGGAGATATTGGGAGTGGTCGAGACGTCGCTTTATGTGGCCGACCTGGAGCGCGCGGGCTGCTTCTACGAGGCGCTGTTCGGCTTCCCGCGGATGCTCTCCGACGACCGGATGCGCGGCTATGCCGTTGCTGATCAACAAGTGCTGCTGCTGTTCCAGAAGGGCGGCTCGACCCAGGCCACCCAAATGCCCGGCGGCGTCATCCCGCCCCACGACGGCGCGGGCCGCCTGCACCTGGCCTTCCGCATCGCCGCCGACGATGTGACGGCTTGGGAACAGCGTCTCACAGAGCATAACGTGACCGTCGAGAGCCGGGTGATATGCGACGACAGCGGCGGCGGGCCGGGCGGCGGCGTCTCCCTCTACTTCCGCGATCCCGACGGGCATCTGATCGAACTGATCACCCCCGGCTGCTGGGCGGTTTATTAGGCCACTCTCAGCGCGGCCCGCCCGGCGGCGCGAGCCGCGACACCCACGGGTTGTTTCGGATGTAGAAGCGGTACGGCAGGTCCCCGCCGCGCGACAGGCCGATGCGCGTCGTGGTCACGGTCTCGAAGGGCGGCGCGCTGTGTGCGGCGATGCACAATCCGCCGTCCGCCTCCGTGACATCGGCGCCGCTGAGGGCCGTGGTCAGGCCGAGGGCGGCAGTCAGTTTCCCCGGCCCGTTCGTCAACTGCCGCGCGTCCTGCACGCCGCCGCGCAGCCGCCGCATGGTCTCGACTCCCGCCAGCGGCTCCAGCGCCCGGATTAAGACCGCTTCGGCCACCCCCTCCGGCCCGCAGGAGATGTTGAACATCAGATGCACCCGGTAGGTCAGGTAAAGCGAGGCATGGCCCGGCGGCCCGAACAGGATGTGGCTGCGCCGGTTGGGCGCGCGGAACAGGAACATGGACGGGTCATCCGCCAGGTACGCCTCGGTCTCGACGATGCGCCCAGTCAGCGTCTCGCCGCCGGGCAGCCGTCGGACGACTGTTTGCCCGAGCAGTCCCCGCGCCACGCTCAGCGTGTCCTGAAGGTAGAATCCATGTGGCAGTGGCACGCCGTTCAATCTCTACGTCTTTTGCGATACATCTCACATCAGGCCATTTTGGGCGATGTGTTCCCGGTAAGCCAGTTCGACGTTGCCGTGTCGCTTCCGATACAGGCGGAGCGCCGCCGGGCTTGCCGACGGCCATTTACCACATGGCAACAAGGCGGTGTGCAAAAACGTATCCTGCGGCCACAAGAACCGATAGGTGCCGAAGAAGTCGGTGATATGGCCTTCCGCCTTTGGGGACACCAGAAAGACCTCGACTAGTACGTCGTGCCACCGAAAGGCGCGTTTGTGGGCGAACCGCTTGGCCCGCACCTCTTCCGCATCGCCCTGCGCCTGCACAAACTCGTCCAGCGGCCCGAATTCTTGTGCCGGGTACAGCAGATCAATGTCCCGGTGAACACCAGAAGGGCGAAGGCGTAACAGTTCCTCAGCCCACCCGCCGAAGAGCCACGTCTCAACCTGCGCGTCTGCCAGTGTCCTGACGACACCAACGAGTAATTCAAGAGTGTTTTCAGCCATTAAACATTCTGCGTCAGTCCCCCAGGACTGAAGTCCTGGGCTGCGAAGGGCATGTTGCCCGCCTGCGCGGGCGCCGGAGTATC